>DATJKO010000621.1:0-3812 GCA_035491355.1 Pyrinomonadaceae bacterium | reverse complement strand
TCAGTGTTGTGCAACCGACGGTCAAGTACGCGCAGCCGCCGCACCTGTTTCAAAACAACGGCAAGAAGAAGTTTCAGGAAGTGACGGCGAAACTCGGCCGCGCTTTGAACCGTGCGATCGTCGGCCGCGGCGCCGCTTACGGCGACTACGATAACGATGGAGATCTCGATCTGCTGATCACCACGAACAACGGACCCGCACGTCTCCTGCGCAACGACAACGCAAATCAGAACGACGTGTTGCGCCTGAAGTTGATCGGCGCGCGCGCGAATCACGATGGCATCGGCGCGAAGGTTGTCGTTAAGACTTCCAAAGGACGAACGCTCTACGGGATGGTGCGAACGGGCTCGAGTTACTGTTCGCAGTCGGAATTGCCGCTGGTGTTTGGATTGGGTAAGCCGGAAGAGGGAGCGACGCTGACGATCGAGATCACCTGGCCCGGCAATCAGAAGGACCGTATCGCCGACGTCAAACCAAATCAGATAGTCACGGTGCAGGAAGGGAAGGGGGCGACAGCCACGGAACCGATTGTCTTCGTGCGAACGCCTGCAAGTCCGTCCCCGACTCCAACTTCAACTCCGGCGCAGGCCACGCCGTAGTTACTGCTTAATCTTGCCTAACGTATCCGCGTCTCTCTTCAAATGCGTGCTTAGTTGAATCACGCCCTCGAGATCGCGCTTCGCTATCGCGAGTTTGTCCGCGTCGATCAGGTTCGCTTGTTCGATCACCGGATTGGTAACGAAGCTTCGGATCTCTTTGCAGAGTTTGATGAGTGAGTCCTTCATCTCCGCTTCGTTCGTGTTCGCCGGCAGTTCGACGAGTTTCATCTCTTCAGGCGGCGGGGTCAGCAGCAGATTCGTCTGGATGCTATGAGCATGTTTGCGAATGTCGGCTGTCGCTTGCGACACGAAATGAAAATCGAGCGGCGTCGTTGCCGTGAGTGCGCGCGCGATCTCGTTGTGAAGCAAAAGTATGCGATTAAAGTCTTCTTCAGTTTGCGCCATCAATGCGTCGAGTCTGCGGCGGTCTTTCGTCAGCTCCGGATTGCCGAAGTTGCGCAATTGCCACTCGCGGGTGGCAGTTTCCTGCTGACGCTTGCGAGCTGCGTTAGTGTGTTTATCCATTGGAGGGGGGCCGCCCGGCGCAGATCGTTGCGCCAACGTTGGTGTGGCCACGGATAAAAGGAGGGTGATCCCGATTAACGAGCACTTACCCGCGGTATGCTGCTTGTTCATAGCAGACCTCCCGGATTTCTTGTGGCGTCAGTATAGCTCCGACTATCGACGCTTTGAAAGGTTTCTTTGATCATTGTCCTTGACTCGCACTGAGGTCTGTACTACTTATGCAATGGCTGGGATGTATGCGACGGATCGACCTAAAAAAAGCAAACGCAGCTCGTTCGAATACGATTCGCGATATTAATCGTCAGATCGTATTGAACTACGTTCGCGAACGCGGACCGATCTCCCGGGCTGAAATCGCCCACGAAACCGCACTCCAACGCTCGACGATTTCCTTGATCGTCGAAGAATTGCGGGTCGAGGGATTGATTGAGGAACTGAGCGGTGAATCGACCGGCGGACGTCCGCCGATCCTGCTTTCGCTGCGCACAGCCGACGCCGTCGCGATCGGCGTTGACGTCGGGACGACGCGAACGATCGTCGCCACCAGCGATCTTTCCGGACGGTTGCTGCAACAGGAACAGTTTGAAACTCAGCCTGACTCCGCACAAACAACCGGCAACATCATCGAACTGGCCCGCAAGCTCATCTCCCGAAACAACGGAACGATCGAAGGCATCGGCATCAGTCTTCCCGGTTTAGTCAGCGCCGAGGGAAGAGAGCTCTTCGTGCCCACGTTTAACTGGCGTGACTTGCCACTCGCCGATGAAGTGAGCATGGCGACTGGTTTGCCAGTCACGATCGACAACGACGCGAACGCTGCGGCTCATGCAGAGCTTTGGTTTGGCCGTCCGGAAGTTCGCGAGATTCGCGACTTCATTCTCGTGCTGGTCGAAGGCGGTGTTGGTACGGGGATCGTTTTTGATGGACAGGTCTATCGTGGCGAGAACGGAGCGGCGGGTGAATTCGGACACATGACGATCGGTCAGGGCGCGCCGGTCGCTTGCGCATCCGGCAGTCGTGAATGTTGGGAAGCATTTGCTTCCGAGCGATCGGCGTTGGCGCGCTACAAGCACCAGACGAATGGCAGTGGACCTTCGGAAATAACGTTTGCCGATCTGACTGACCTCGCGTTGGGCGGGGATCAGGCGGCACAGACGGCATTGAAAGAGACTGCATATTATCTTGGCGTCGGCATTGCTAATTTGATTCGAGGGCTGGCGCCGGAAGCCGTGATCGTAGGTGGCCCAATCGTGCGGTCATGGCCGATAATTGCGGACGACATCAAGAACACAGTCGAGGCTACGATTTGCCGCGGGCTGCCATCGACGCGAATCATTGCCTCGTCACTAGGCTCGGAGCCGACCTTGATGGGCGCGCTGAGCCTGGTGCTCGCAAGTAAGTTCGCGTCGGTTTCGCTGGTCTAATCTGCGGGCGGCTGAAAAATAACTCGCCGCGAAACGGCCTTAACCCTAAAAAGTTCTTGACAATAAACCCGATTGGGTTTAAATACTTTTGCTAGCCTCTGCAACAAAGTAACACTCAGTACAAGTTAGTTGGTTATTCTTCAAGGGTCCGCGGGCAGTCGATGAAACCTGATTTCCGTTTTCTGCACCTTTTAACGTCGGTCTGTTCTTGACCCGGCTTCATTTGCGTTTCGCATTAGTCCGTTCTCGCAGTTCTGTTCTTAGCTAGTTAGCTCGTTTCTTTCAAAATTTACGATTGTCCTAGACGCCCGAACGTTGAGGAGGTTTTGTATGTCGAAGAAGTTTGGACTGCAGGCGCTGTTGCTCCTATTGAGCATTGGTTTATTTGTCGGCGTACAGGCCCAATCAAGCACGGCCGGAAACATCACCGGCACCGTGAGAGATCCGCAGGGCGCGGCGGTCGCCAACGTCGAAGTCACGATCGTTGAGGAGAAGACCGGCGCGTCGCGCACCGCAAAGACCAACGATGATGGATTCTATTCCGCCCCCGGTTTGCCGGCGGGCGTTTACTCCATCAGCGCCGCGCCAACTGGTTTCAAGAAAACCGTGGCCACCGGTGTTCAGCTTCACGTTAGTGAGAACCTAACCGTCAACCTCGACTTGCAGGTGGGCCAGGTAACGGAAATCGTTACGGTCACTAGCGAGGCCGCGCCAGTTGAAACGAGAAGCGGCGAGGTCAGCAGTTTGATCTCCGAGAAGCAGGTGACGGAGTTGCCACTCAACGGTCGCAACTACGCGCAGCTCGCGTTGATGGTTCCTGGCGTCTCTCCAGTGACTCAGTCCGGCGCCGGTGGTGCGTTCGCTACTCGCGGAACAGGTCTCAACGCCGGCGTTGACATGTCCGTCAACGGCAACCAATCAAACTCGAACCTGTGGACGGTTGACGGCGTCAACAACATGGACGTCGGTTCGAACCGCACGCTGCTCGTCTTCCCGTCGGTCGACTCGATTCAAGAGTTTCGCGTTGAGCGCAACAGCTTCAGCGCTGAGTTCGGTCAGGCGCAGGGCGCGGTGGTTAACCTGATTACCAAGGGTGGAAGCAACGAGTGGCACGGTGGCATCTTCGAGTTCTTCCGCAACGATTCACTTAACGCCAACAACTTCTTCCTCAATCGCGCGGGCCAACCAAAACCACAACTCGAGTACAACAACTTCGGTGGAAACTTCAGCGGTCCGATTGTGAAGAACCGAGTGTTCTTTTACT
>DATJKO010000620.1:0-10155 GCA_035491355.1 Pyrinomonadaceae bacterium | reverse complement strand
CGAGAATACGGAATGTGGCGCGAGTTGTTGCAGTTAGATCATTTACGCGGATTGGCGCTTCCGTGCCTTGCAATACGCACGCGCAGACTTCGTGCACTTGCGATTGTTGGCCTTTGTCCTGGGACTTCAATGTCACCTGTTCTTCGCGGCCGTCTTTGTGAAGTGTAGCGCGGCGATAGTCGTCGAGGACGAAAGTGCGTCCGCCACCGAAGATCTCCACACGCTCTTTTGGCAGCGACTTGTCGCCCTCGCTGAGATAGGCGATTGAGCCGTTCGAGCCGTCGGCGAAACGCAGCGTGATGAAGACTGAATCGGCGTCTACCGTCTTATCAGATTTGGCGCTCATCGATTCCGCGAAAACCGAAACGGGCGTGGAGTCAGTTAGAAACTGCATCAGATCGATGAAGTGGCAAACCTCGCCGACGATGCGTCCGCCACCTTCGACCGCGTCCTGCGTCCAGTGTTCTTTCGGAATGCGACCCGCGTTGACGCGATAGACGATCGACAAGGGCGTATTGCGGTCCGCGAAGAACTCTTTCGCTCGCCGGGCGAGCGGCGAGTAGCGCCGATTGAAGCCGACCATCAGTTTGCCTGTCGAATTCGCGGCAGCGAGCAGCACCTGATCGAGTTGGTCGTCGTCGAGCGCAAGCGGTTTCTCGACGAAAACGTTCTTGCCGCGCTCCAGAGCTTTGCGTGCGAGTTCGGCGTGCGAGTCATGCCGCGTGCCGATAACGACGAGATTGATGTCCGGGTCGTCGAGCACTTCTTCGGCGTTCGACACCGCCTGAGCAAATCCGAAACGTTTGCCGACGTCGTGTGCTGAGACTCCCGACGCCGTCGCGATCGAACGAAACTCGACGCCTTCCGACTTGAAGTGCGGCAACAGCATTGCCGGTACGTATCCACCCGCGCCAATCACACCCAACCGGATCGCCTTCTCCGCTCGCTGGACCGCCGGCGTGAGCGGCACTCGAGTTGTTACTTCACGATCCGGATCGTAGTTGAGCAACACGCCCAGGTACGGCTCGGTGGACTCAGCCGAGATCAACGCGTAGGCGCGTTCAGCGTCTTCGATACGAAAGCGATGCGTCGTCAGCCGTTCAACGTTGACGCGTTTATCGCCGATGAGTTCGAGAAAGCTTTCGATGTTTCGTTTTTCGGTCCAGCGAACGTAAGGAAGCGGATAATCGTGACCGCGCTCTTCGTAGTTTGGATCGTAACGCCCCGGTCCATACGACATCGAGATGATCAACTTCAGTTCGCGACTGAAGAACGGAGCGCGCGGAATGTCGAGTCCGGTCATGCCGACAACGATCACACGGCCTTTCAATCGCGACACACGAGCGGCCAGTTCGACCGGTTGATTCGAATCGGTCGCGGCGGTGATCAGCACGGCATCGGCGCCGCGTCCGCGCGTCCATTTCTCGATCTCGTTCGCTGCTTCTTCATTGGAGACGACGGCGCGATCGGCGCCCAGTTCAATTGCCAACGCCACGCGCGCGAGATCGAGATCCAACCCGAACACTCGGCAACCGTTTGCTTTCAAGAGCTGGATGGTGAGTTGGCCCACTAACCCCAAGCCAATTACGACGATCGATTCGCCGAGCGTCGGCTCAGCCAAACGCACGCCCTGTAGAGCGATGGCACCCAGCGTTCCAAACGCGCCCGCTTCGAAACTGACCTCGTCGGGAAGATGCACGCACAAATTCTTCGGCACCGACAGGACTTCCGCGTGCGACGCAAAGCCAACGCCCGCGCACGCCACGCGATCGCCGATGTGAAACTCCGTCACATCGTCCGCGACTTCCGCAACGATTCCCGCCGCGCTGTATCCCAACGTCGACGAGGCAGCCATCTTGTCGCGCACCGAAGCAAACGTGTTCAGCAGTCCTTCCGACTTCACTTTCGCGACGACCGCTTTCACGAGATCGGGGCGCTGTCGTGCTTCCTGAAACAAACCCTTGCTGACGAGTTCGACCGAGGCGCGCTCCGTACCGGCGCTGATCAACGACGCAACGGTGCGGACCAGCACCCGTCCGCGCTGCAACGCAGGGACCGGCACCTCACCGACAAACGGCCGTCCAGTCTTTCGGTTTTGCAACACCTGCTTCATAGCCGCCAAAAGCCACAAAGGCCACAAAAACTCACACGACAGTAAAGTGTCATTTCCTTACCAGGACGTCTTCGATCAAATCGCTAACCCATTCGGCGCGAGCGTCCCACGTTCCGCCAGCGACGGCAGCCTGGCGCTTCTGCGCAGCCTGCGGATCGCTCTCACACAAAGCATCCTCGACGAGTGCGATGAAATCGTTTCGCGTCCGCGCGATCCTGAGCACGTCCTTCATCGGTTCATACTCCGGCAACGGCGAAATGACGACCGGCTTACCCGTCGCCAGGTATTCACGCACCTTGATGGCCGAGCCGTAGCTGGTGAAAGACTGCTCAGTTTCCCACGGCAACACGCAAACGTCGAATCCCGCAGCGTAGGCGGGCAGTTCGGGATAGGGCACGGGCGGCAAAAAGTGCGTGTTCGGCAGGTCCTCGATTTCGAGCCCGCGCGACTTGTTGCCGATAAAGACCCACTGCCAGTCAGGCCGCTCGCGTGCCGCGCGCTTGATGAGTTCCTGGTCCACCAGCCAGGGTTCGATCGCGCCGAAGTAACCCAACCGTGGACGCGGGATACGCGCGATCTCCGGCGCGATGTGGACGTTGCCATTGGCGACGTGGCGCCAGTGATCGTAATCGACACCTTGTTCCAGCAAGTAGGAACGATCGCGGCCGCGCGTCGCTTCGTCAAACAATTTTCGTCCGGAATAGAAGACGATATCGGCAGCGTCGATCGCGTGTTCGTGCAGCCGGCGAATCAACGCCGGATCGGTCGCATGGTCCATCGTGTTCGCATCATACTTGTCTGACACATGATAGATCACGGCCGATTCGTCGAGCGTTCCGATCATCTCGGCGGCGGTGGGAATGGCGATCCAAAGTATTGGTTTCGACAGTCCGCGATTGCGAGCGAGCCGCCCGATCTGCGCACTCAGCGCACGACGGTTTATAAATCGCGCCGTGGCGCTGCCAAAAAAAGGAAGACTCGCGGGCGACACGACGGTGATGCCTTCTTCAGTTTGGCGCGCGAGTTTTGAGTAACTTCCAAGTTTGCGTTTGATTCGCGGCAGCAGGTCCTTGTGAGCCAGCCCAGGCAAGCCCATCGAGATTGAGTTGACGAAGATGACCTTGTTTCCGGCGCGCGCAAACTTGCGCATCAGGTGGGCCTTGGAGTGCGGGTGGTGATACCACCAGTCTTCACCGCCAAAGCAAATTATCGAGCGATTGAGCAGCAAGACTATTCTTTGACTCGGGCGACGCACAAACCGGAAACGCCAAACGGCAGGTTGATATAACGCAGGATCGTACTCTCCGCGCCGAGTACCTTCCCGAATACTCCATTCAACGCCGGGACGTTGATAGTGTTTTCCGTCTCCGTCTTGATTCCGGTGAGGCGCATCAACTGTCTCACCATTAGAATCGGCAGAAAGAAGGTGATGTTCGCGTAAGTCGTGCGCTCGATTTCGAAGCCCGCCTGTTCGAGCACGCGCCGGAGTTCGGGCAGACGATACCGCCGCCGGTGATTGCTGACATCATCCTGCAAACCCCACAGGAACATGAACGTCGGTACAAACAGCAGCACTCGTCCACCGGGTCGCAGCACGCGTCGCATCTCTGTCACCCCGGCGAGATCGTCGTCCATGTGCTCGACGACGTCGAACGCCGTGACAAGATCGAACGTGCCATCTTCGTACGGCAGTTCCTCGCCCGCGCCAAGTTTGACGTCATTGAGTCCGCGTGCGCGACAGAAGGCGAGGGCGTCTTCGGAAACGTCAACGCCTTCCGCCTGACCATACTGCGAAAGCAACAACAGATTCGCGCCCGTGCCACAACCGACGTCGAGTATGCGTGGGCGGCGGTCCGTGACGTGCCGGCAGATCTGTTCGACAAAGCTCGCGATGATGCGACGCCGGCCGATGTACCACCAATGCGATTGCTCCACCGCGTAGAGGATCGGATAGGTGTGCTCCATCATCTCGCGTGGGAGCGGATGGGTGATGCTTTTTACGTCAGAAGTCATTTCGTTCGCACCACCTGTAATAGCCGATCGAGCGTGGCGGCTGCAAACACGGTCAGCAGCGCATGCATTGGTAAAACGTATCGGATTTCTGTGTGCGCGGCCGTGCCGGGCACCAGATAGTAGATTATCGTCACGAACAAAACAGCCGTGACAACCCAGTCCTTTCGCGCGGCCACCCAGATGCCGAACGCAGCCAGCGGCAAAAACAGGTACCGCGCGACGCTCTGAAGCATGCCGAGAACGTTGGCGCCGAACGCTACAACGCCGCCCTGCCACGCCGGCGGCAAACATCTCCTGCTCGTGACGTTGATACCGGAAATCCCGCAGTAGGGCACGGGATCGCCCGCAACCTTCAGCATTCCCCACATGCGCCCCACCATCACGCCCGCGTACCACACGGGATGTTGCTTGATGAAATCCATCGATTCGCGGGTGCGCTCTTTGTCGCGGCGAATGCCGTCGGGCCATTGCGAGTCGAAATAAACATTTGCCGGCCAACCCATCTTCACGCGCTCGTGCTCGATCATCTTGTCGTCGCCGAACAGAAACCCGTGCTGACGCCCCAACTCGGTTTCGCCCAGTCCCTCCCAAAGGTTGACGCCAATCGTTCCACCTGTAGGCGTGAAATCCGGAAACGTTAAGTAGTTGCGCACGATAAGCGGCGCGATGACCAGCGCCGTTGCAAAAACGACCGCCGCACCCATTGCTACGCGTCGTCGCCATCCTGCTTTCGTGACTAGCAAAAGAACGATGGCCCAACCGACGGCGAGATACAGCGGATTGACTCGAATCCAACACGCGATCCCCAGAACCGCGCCGGCGCCAAGAGCCAGCCACAAGTTGTTTCGTTTAGCGGCGAGCAGCAGTAGCCAATTTGCCGCGAGCACAAACCACATTCCCGGCGTATCAGCCGATGGGTACGCTGCGTACATCGCGAGCAACGGCGAGAGCGCGACAAGAAAACCGGCGACGATTCCGGCGCGCCATCCGAACGCGGTAACAGTAATCCCCACGATCAATACCAGCGACAACACCAGATCGATCGCCCACTGAATGGTCTGCACGGCGTATGCCGAGCGTTCACCCGTCACCCCGTAAATCGCTGCCACGAACGCGGGGAACGCTGGTGGATACTGCGCCAGATCCGTTCGCGCGGGATCGTCAATCAAGAAAAGTCGTTGGCGGCCTTCGAGAATGTCGCGCGCCTGGCGATCGAACTTTGCGTAGGAACCTGTTTGAAACCAGGCGGGGTCGTTCAGGTGTGCGCGCATGAACATGAGCGTCAGCACACGCACGCTCACCATTGTCAACAACACCAGCAGTACCAGAAGTATTGTTCGAATCGCGTTGCGTGAGGCAGACGCGTCGAGGCGGCTAGACAACAGCATTCACCTCTTCGTCGTTGCGTCTTGGAGGCTTGGTGGTGAACCCGAGCCGCTCCTGGACCACGTAGAGCGGACGTCGTTTCACTTCCGTGTAAATGCGGCCGAGATACTCGCCGATGATGCCAAGCGAAACGAGTTGGACGCCGCCCATGAACAGGACGGCCACAAACAGCGACGCCCAGCCGCGCGTCAGATGCCTGTCCAGCAGACGGTCGGCGATGGCGACGATGATTCCCGCGACCGCGATCCAGATCGCCATGAACCCGGTCCAGATCGCCAGCTTCAACGGTACGAGTGAAAACGAGATGATGCCGTCCATGGCGAAGTTCAACATCTTCCTGAACGGATACTTGCTCGTGCCGGCGTGACGTGGGGCGCGTTCGTAAGGCAAAGACACCTGCCGGAACCCGGCCCAACTCACCATGCCGCGCAGGAAGCGCGCGCGTTCAGGCATTGAGTTGATTATGTCGACGACGCGGCGATCCAGCAGCCGGAAGTCGCCGGCGTCAAACGGCATCTTCGTTTCGGAGAGACGGTTGATGAGACGGTAAAAGACTTTTGCCGTCCAGAGTTTGAATGTGCTTTCACCCTGGCGATCGGTCCGCAATCCGTAAACGACGTCGTTGCCGTCACGCCAGAGCTGGACCATTTGGGGGATCACTTCCGGTGGGTCCTGCAAGTCGGAGTCAATGATCACGACCGCGTCGCCTGAGGCTTCTTCGAGTCCAGCCGTGACGGCGATCTGATGACCGAAGTTGCGCGAGAACAGCAGCACGCGAACGTGTCGGTCGACGTGTTGTAGTTGCGCCAGGATCAGTTGAGTGTCGTCGTGACTACCGTCGTTGACGAAGATCAGCTCGTAGTCCAGCCACGACATGCCGGCGAGCACCGCTGTGAGACGCTCGTGCGTCGCGCGCAGCACGTCTTGCTCGTTGTAGCAGGGAACGATGACTGAAAGTAGCATTTGTGGTCCTAGAAAATCTCGAGCCGGTCACAGAAGAGTCTCCCGCAAAGGCGCAAAGGCGCCAAGAGAAAACAAAGGGCACCAAGAATAGAAATCACTTTGCGCCTTTGCGGGAGATTGTCTTACTTCGTCGCCGTGACAATGACGTTCCAGCCAACACGCTTCCGCAATCGTTCGAACATCGCCTCGGAAACGAGTGGCGACAAAAACCGAAGTTCATCACGCGTCAATTGTTCGACGTCGATCACGACTTCGCGAAACATGCTGAACAGCGTTCGCGTTTGTGCGCGGCTGTAAGCCTTCACGAGCGGGCGCGCGTCGTGATCGCTGAATTCAATCACGCGGCTCATTATCTCTTCCGCAGATCGGCCGCGTAAGAACTCACCGCCCAACAACCCACGCCGCAGAATAATCTCGATCCAGTAGTTGAGCGAATGGCGATGGTAAAGCATTACCTTTGCGACTCCTCCCGGCCGCAGCACGCGATGGACCTCACGAATCGCACCTGATGTGTCGGGCGTGTGATGCAGGACGCCGTTGGAGTAGACCACGTCGAAGCTTTCGGAGCGAAACGGCAAACGCTCGCCATCGGAAATCATGAAAGAACCATCGGCGCCATAGAGCCTGAAACGGTGTCGCGTGATCTCGACGGAACGCGGAGTCAGATCGATCCCGGTGCAGCGTGCTCCGCCGCGAGCGAATTGCAGCAAGTCAGTGCCCATCCCGCAACCAATCTCCAACAACCGCTGCCCGCGGAAATTTTCAAACTGCATCAATCGCGGCATCCACGGCGCGTACTCCGTGTACCGGTGTCGCTCGACACTATCGAAAAACTCGCGCGTCCCCAACTCGTGCTCGCGGTCGTACTCGGCGCCGCACGGATCCTGCCCCCACTGTTCGCGAGTTCTAAGTTTTTCTTCAGCGAGACTACTCATTTACTTCAGCAAACGCCCGCAACACGCGCTCGGCGTTGCGCGTCCAAGTGTGGTTTTGGAGTGCGACCTCACGCGAGCGCGTCCCGAGTCGCATTCGCAATTCACGTGACTCAACCAGCGCGACGATCGCGCGCCCAAGTTCGGGAACGTTCCCGGGCTCAACCAATAGCGCCGTCTCATCGTGCCACAGAACTTCACCGATTTGTCCCAGGCGGCTCGCGACGATCCCTTTTCCCATCGCCATGTATTCGAACACCTTCGTCGGCGAGCCAAAAAAGTCGCTGCCGTCGGCCAGCGGTATATGAGGCGAGACAAGGATATCGCAAGCGTCGAGCAATCGCGGTACGCGCTCATGAGGAATGGTGCCGGTCAATATCACTCGCCGCGAAGCGATCTCCGCCTGCAACAACCGCGCGACCTCGCCGTGCAAACTGCCACTGCCAACGAGCACAAACCGCGCCGGCACATGCGCGGGAACGAGTCGTATCGCCTCGGCTAGCTGCACGACGCCGTGCCACGGCCCAAACGTGCCGACAAACCCGGCGACAACCTCATCATCGCCGATCCCGAGTTCTTGTCTGACCTCAGCGCCGCCAATCCCCGGCCGAAACAACTCAGCATCGACGCCGTTCGGATTCACCACGATCTTCTCGGCAGGAACGCCGCGCTCCTCGAGGTTCCTCCGCTCGACGCCCGAGACGACAAAAATACGCGCCGCGGCGCGCAGGTTCAATCGTTCGTATCGCTCCAGGAGGTCAAGACTGCCGACGTGATCCCAGTGCCGCCCGACCCACACTTCCGAGCCGTTGTACTCGAGAAACAATGGTCGCTGAGTACGCAATGCGGCAACGACGCCCGCCCAACTAAACCGCGCGTAGCGTTGATAAATAAAGTCAGGGCGCGCGTTTTCGATCAGCAGTACCGCGCCGCGCGTAAAGACGAGGTTGTTGTGAACGTCGAACAGCGCGCGCGTAGCGCCGACAGTTTCGGGCGGAACGATCGTGAATCGATACTTCGACTCGTCGAGCCCGGCGATCGCATCGTTGCTGATGATCTCGACGTCGGCGCCGAGTCGCGTCAGACCATCGACGACGCCCTTGATGTGACTCGCAGCGCCGCCGGCTTGTGTGCCTGGTCCAGGCGTCGCACGAAGGTAAGCAATGCGCGGCGGTCGATCAGTCCTCGTTTTTGCGAATTCGTAATTCTGACGTTCAAGCGTTAATAACTCGCGCCGTGAATACAAAGAATCCGCCAAATTAGTGGCTGCTTCGCCCGCGAGCGCCGCTGGTGCGCCTGCCAGCAGGTCGAAACGCGATTCCCTGCGGCACGCACCATGCGAATCGATGATGACAACTTCGCGCGCCCCCGCCAGCGCGCCGAAGATCATGAACAACGTTTGTCCACGCTGCCATGCTAATCGTTCAGTAGCGATCGCAAACACGTCGGGCCGGCGCGCTCGCAACGAGTCGAGCCGCTTCCGCAAACCGCCGGTCTCAAACTCCGTGCGTGAGAGTGATTCGATTTCCGCGTCGGGATATAGCTGGGCGAGTTTGTCACGAGCGGAGTCGCCGCTGAGCGCAAGCAGCACGACTTTCATCCGCGCAAGCTCCCGCTTTCGAACGTCATGAGACTCAACAACTGTCGCAACTCATTACGCCGCAGTATGAAGACGCCAGCAAACGATTGCCCGGTCGTGGCAAGGAAACGCCAGGTCACGAACCCAAAGATCAACGCATAACTCACGGTCGACGCCAGCGCCGCTCCCTGTGCGCCCAAGCGTGGCACCAGCACGAAGACCAGCACGAGATTTACGACGAGAGTCACGACCCAGTAAGCGGGAATGATGCGCGGCAATCCGAGCGCATTGAAGTGTTGGACCAGCACCGATTCCAGTCCGACGAGAAAAACACCGGGTAGCAGTATCAACAACAACCGCGATGCTTCAGTAAACTCGCGACCGTAAATCAGCGGCAGCAGAAAACTAAACGGCACTGCGGCGAGGCAACAGAAGAACGTCACAAAGGCAGTGTATCGCGTGACGAGCGCGGTGGTTTCACCCTGCTGGTCTTGCTCGGCAGTCACACGCGGAAACAGGAGCGTCGCGATCACACTCGGCAGCAGCATCAACAACATTCCAAACTGCGTCGCGACGCTGTAAACCCCCGCTTCGTCCGGTCCGCGAAAGTGATTTACGACGAGCAAGTCGGCGCGAAAGATAATCGCGCCCGCCAGAATCGAAATGTGAAACTTGATCCCGTAACGAATCATCTGCGCGAGCAGCGATCCGTCGGGCCGCCACTTGGCACGCACGAGATTCCGCGCGGCAATCCAGATGAGAATCGCCACGACAAGACTGACGAGCATCGCCGCCGCGGTGTTTAGAACGACGAGCGCCCTCAGCCCGCGATGCAGAAGCACCAGCGCCAGCACGGCATTGATCAGCACAAACGATTGGCCCGCGAGGTCGAGCAGGTTGAACTGGCGAATCTTGCCCACCGCGAGCAGAATGTTCAGCCCGATGAGCGTGATCAGTTGCGACGGAATCGAGACAGACGCGATGCGGACGAGATCCGAAGAAACAAAACCAAACCAGGCGGGACGAAACTCCGCGAGCGCACTCAATCCGAGTCCCAGGAGACTACCCAAAAAAAGTGCGATAAACGCGGAGTTGATCGCTGCGGAACGCAGGCGCTCGGGATCCTGCGCGATGAAGTAGGTGTTTGCGGATGGGAGACCGAAGCTGCC
>DATJKO010000619.1:0-1598 GCA_035491355.1 Pyrinomonadaceae bacterium | reverse complement strand
GACTCGAAGCGTTCGTTTGAAATCATCGAGCCGCTGGTGGATCAACTTAATGAACTATGCGGGGCAGCGCAGACTCTCAATGGATTCGGCGGGACTTACTATCTCGACGATGAACTGACCCTGCACGAAGATAATCCTGTGGCCCAAACGGCCACCGAAATTTCGAGCGTATTAGGCAGCATCGCGATTACTAACTTCGACCGTGCAAAAGCTACTGCCGACAAGGTTCGCGCTCCGCAGGTCCGGCTTCAGGCCTATCTGGAGATCGTGCAGCAAACGATTCAGGGACCGCGCCAGGCCCAGCCTAACTATGTAAACCCGGAGATAATGATCTACCGCGGAATGAATCGTTAACAGTTGGACGTTCGGCGCTACTCGCCTAATGCCGCATATTTGAACACGCGAAATCGATATTGCTGCTGTGCCCTGATGTTAGCGGCGATCACGCCGTGAAGGTTCTCGTCCCACTTTGTGTACTGATCGATAAATCTGTCCGACGCAGCTTTATCCCCTTCGTACTGGACTGCGAGCGTTTTCTCCAGCATCTTGCCAACCACGTCGTGGTACTTGTCGTAGTGAACGCGCATCGTCTTCGTGGCCGGATCGAAAGTCAGCAGTCCGTTTTCCAGAAAGAAATTCCACTGCATCAGTTGCATCGTGTTGTAGGGCTGATCGCGTCGCGGGCGATTGTTCTGCAATACTCGCAGGATGCCGCCCGCGTAAACACTCCGTAGCTGCGCATCCGTGTAATAACCCTGCTTGTGCAGTGCTTCCGCAACAAAGAGCGAGACGAGATCCGCCTTCATCTCTTCCATCGCGTTTGAATTGTCCTGCAACGCTTCATCGAGATCGCGACCGTCGCGCGTGCGATCGACACCGAGGTAGTGTCCCACTTCATGCCACAACGTGCGATAAAAATTTCCATCAGGCGTCAGTTCCCTCGCCTGTTCCTCGCCGATTGCGGCAGCCAACGTTTTGGACGTGCTTTCGAAGATGCTCTGGTCGCGCATGATGTTGGCGCGCAGCAGGATCGTGCGGCCGTAACGTCGCGCGAGATAGCTCTCGTTCGGAAGAATCGTCGCGGTATTTCCGCCGCGTGATTGTCCGAAATCGGCCACGACGTCGTAGACGCCGACCGGAATGTCTTCGCGCACTTTCTTGTGGTTCTGATACGGAAGCGAATCTTCGAGCGCCTGAAGTCCTTTCATCGCTTCGCGCAAAGCCGTGGTCTCCTGCTGCCGGTTCTGAAACAAGCAGAACGAGAAGAAGGTCTTCACACCAAACAACTCATCGTCGTAAGTCTCATAAGAACCGATCTGCGCGTTGAGGTTCTTGAAGCGTCCTGTTACCCAACTCGCGTCGCCTGACTCGTAATCGTTTGAAAGCAGATCGCGCGAGCGGTTGCGGAGGAAACGTGCAAACTCCCAGTCGTCTTTCTCGACGGCGTCGGCCGCTTCGTTCAAGAGTCCATACGCCTTCATCAGATCGTCAGCGTATGCGACTGAGTACGGCACCGCGTACAGAAAATCGACACCGGGCCTTACGCCACCAAGCTGGTTGAGCAACTTCGGATGCAGCGTTTGTAACACCGGATACTT
>DATJKO010000618.1:0-3251 GCA_035491355.1 Pyrinomonadaceae bacterium | reverse complement strand
CGAGAATATCGATCCCGCCCCACTTCTCGACGAGTTCCCGCGTCATCTTCTTCATGCCGATGCGGTCGATGACCGACACCTTCGCGTTGAACGCGCGCCGGCCGTAACCTTCGATCTTCTGGATCATATCGGCGGCTAGGTCGTCGCGCGAGTTGTAGCTGAACGCCACATCCGCACCTTCGCGGGCAAACACATCACAGATTGCCGCACCGATACCACGCGTTCCTCCAGTGATGAACGCTCTCTTTCCCTCAAGCAAAAGACTCACTTAGCTATGTTTTCTCCTAATCTTTAGCCACAAAGAGGCACAAAAACCACAAGCAGATTATTACCTTGAACTTTTGCGGCTCTTGTTTGTTGAACTTTGCGTCTCTTGTGCCTTTTTGTGGCTCAGTGTCACGCGGAGGCAACTTCACTCAAAACTGCTTTTTCAGGTTGTGGAATCAGCGCCGCGATCTCTTCAACAATGTGCCTCGTCGCGTTCGGAATCGCCAGGCCGACAGTTGCTGCACGCAACCGCGAGTAATGTAACTCGTCTTCGACCATCCGGCGTACGATCGGTACGATATCGCAGGAGCGCTTGAGCATAACACCCGCACCGCGCTGCGCAATCATGTTCGCGGTGCCCGCTTCCTGCGGCATCGGCTCGGTGATCATGTCGGCGATGATCGGCAGGCGGCAAGCGAGCGCTTCGAACGTCGTCAAGCCGCCGAGTTTCGAGATCATCACGTTCGCCGCGCTCATCAATTTCTCGATCTCATCGGAATAACCGATAACTTTGATCGGGAACGGCGCGTCGAGAGCAATGGTTTCGGCCGCGGCGCGAAGGTCTTCGTTCTTTCCCGCGAGAAAGATAGCCTGTACATCCAATTCGCCACGGGCCAACTCGCGGAAGATCTGCGGAATATTACCACCGCCAACCCAGCCCGCGTTCACAAAGACCGTGAACTTCTCCGGGTCCAACCCGAGCGCGCGTCGTGCAGCCTGCGCCGCCTCTTCGCCAGGATAAGCAAACTTCGGATGGACCGGCATGCCCGAGATCTTGATGCGCTCAGGCGCAACGCCGTAATCGATCAACTGTCGTCGCGCATCGTCACTGGCGACAAGGTAGAGCGTCACGGCATCGCACGCCCAGCCTTTCCAGAAACCGTAACAGGGATCCGTCACGACTGAAACCAGCGGCACACGATCGGCCAGCCCCAAGTCTTTCAACACGCGTCCAAAAATGTGCTGCGTTAAAGGATGAACACTGACGACGATATGCGGGCACCAACGTTCGAACAACTCGCGCACGTAAGCGACGCATCGTTTATGAAAGAACTCGCGCGTGTCGGGACGGAGGCGGTTGATGAACCAGTAGTAATACTTCATCCAACCCTGACGATTGCGCAGTATCCAGTTGTACAACCTCACCAGCTTGTCCGCTAGATGATGCGACTCTTCAACCGCGCGCACCACGCGCACCGCATACGATTCCCCGTCGAAGAACTTCTGCACGCCCGCAACGATCGCCGCGGCCGCGGATCGATGTCCCCCGCCCGTGTCAGACGAGATGATTAGGATCTTCGGCATGCGCTGTTGCGGAGTCATTTGATCTTTGTGCTTTGTTCCTTGAACTTTGAGCTTTGAACTTTGTGCTTTGTGTTTCTTGTCCCTTTTTGTGGCTAAAATCCCTCCGCCGTAATCCCCTCAGGCTGCGGGTCGAGCCGGTCGATCGTTTTGCGCGCCTTCTTCATCTCGCGCTCCAGCTTCTTGATCTGAATCAAATGTCCCGGATTGAACGGCAACGACGGATAGTAACTGTTCGATTCGTGCGTACAGAAACAGCCGTCTGCGGCTTTCTTGCGACGGTCCTTCATCGCGGGCGACAACCAAAGCTTCTGGAAGTTCCAGTCGAAATCGCGCAGGTTGCCGATCGGCGCGAGGTTCTCGCAGGAAGACACCGTTCCCTCATCGTAAATCACACCGCCTGCGGTACCGGCGTAGCATTTCATCTGCGCGGTCTGCGTTTCCTGCGTCTTCGCGATGAGCCCGTGCATGTAGATATCGATCGCGGCCTTGAAGAAACCAGCTTTGCCGCCGTAGTTGTTCTTGATTGCAGCGTGCCGGGAGTCGTCGTCGATCAACTGGGCCAACTTGGCGTAGCGCGAGTGATCGATGTCAAGTTCTTTCGGATCGGCTGACGGCGGACGAATGTAGTTGAAGTTAACCTTGTCCGGTTTGAGATCGTACTTCAGGAAGTCGTACCACTCGAAGATCGTGTCCTGATTTGAATTCATGAAGCAGGTACACGTTTGCACATCGAGTCGTGGATACTCCTTCTTAATACCCTGGAGTTGGCGCGCTGTGTCGATCGCTATGTCCCACGAACCCGTTTTCTGGCGAATCTTCTCGTGCTCATGTTTCGGACCATCAATGCCGAGCGCGATCGTGACGTTCAGGTCCGGGCACTCCTGAAGAATGCGCGTGACGTCCGGAAAGATCCGTTTCTGAATCTGACCGTTCGACATGATGTAGATCGACTCAAGTTTGTTGTTTTTATAAAAGGCACGCGCGATCTCGGGCAGGTCTTTCCGGGTAAACGGTTCGCCGCCGGCGAGGATCAAAACGCCCAGGTTGCCGCCCAAGGTCTCCGAGATCCGCTCGATCTCGTGCGTCTTCATCTGCAGCTTTTTGCGTGGACGGTCGTCCAGTTCGTCAGTAAAAAAGCAGTGCGTGCAGCGCATGTCGCAAACCGACGTGACGAGAATATTCAGCAATACAGGCGAAAACGGTTGTCCGATCGCGAGTTTCGCGTAGCGCTTCAACAGCTCTTTGGTCGTAAAATCCATTTAAATCCTCAATCTTTCGCGCGCCGCAAGTGCACGCGAATCTAACTGATAAGCTATTTGAAGACGCATTGTCAACGAGAGTTTCCTGGAACTTTTCGCGCAGAATTGAAGAGAGAATGGCTAATTGGCGGGAACAAAGCGCGGCGCCTCGGTGACTATAACATCCAACACGCGAAACGCACCGCCGGAGGGGACGTCAAAGCCGACGTCGAGGTAACCGCTTTGACTCTCAACGATGTCCGAAACGACTTCGCTGATCCGCTCGGGCGCGATCGTGCCCTGGGATCGCGGTCCTCGTTCCGGTTCTGACAGCGACCAGTTCACGAATCCGCGCACGACGCTGACCCGTGCGTACAAAAGATATCTGCCGCGCGGCCGAACCTGGATGCGTTGCCATAACTTTCCGCCCGGCAGCGCTGA
>DATJKO010000617.1:0-5469 GCA_035491355.1 Pyrinomonadaceae bacterium | reverse complement strand
CTGGCTTCAGTAGCTTGCGCCGGTAAGCAATCGGATCCATTCGCGCTCGCATGGCGAGCTCATCGATCAGCGTCTCCATGACGAAGGCGGTATGCGTGTGGCCCACCGACCGCCACCACAGCACCGGAACGTTCACCGTCGGATGATGGACCGAAACGTGATGATTGCGTAGGTTGTAGTGCGTGTCCGCCGCGCCTTCGACTGCTGTTTCGTCTACGCCGTTCTTGACAACGAAAGCCGCAAACGGAGTGCCGGCGGTTATCGATTGTCCGACAATCACGTGACGCCACGCGCTGGGAAACCCGTCCGCGCCAATCCCGACTTCCACGCGATGAAAGTGCATCGGGCGGTAGTAACCACCCGTCACGTCATCTTCGCGAGTCCAAACCAGTTTGACTGGAGTCCCCTTGAGTCGTTTGGCAATCAGCGCTGCTTCGCGTTGCACGTGCGAATCGGCGACGGCGCGCCGGCCGAAACCGCCGCCGGCCATCTCCGTGTGGAAAGTAACCTGATCGGGTTTGAGTCCCAGCACCTCGGCGACGGCCATCTGATCTACCGTTTGGAATTGAGAACCCGCCCAAACCTCTGCGCGATCGCCGTCGAATCGGATCGTAGTATTCAACGGCTCCATCGGCGCATGAGCGAGAAACGGGAATTCAAACTCAGCGACGATTCGCTTGTCTGCTGCAACTTGATCCAGGGCTTTCACATCGCCGTTGCTTGCTGCGACTGTGCCCGGCGTCAAGCTGAGCTGCTTGTACCTGGTCCACAGCTCGGAGCTGTCCGCCGCTTCGACGCCGGCCGAGTCCCAGTCGATCTTCAATCGATTTCGTGCCTGTTTAGCCGACCAAAACTTGTCAGCCACTACAGCGACGCCGCTGCCTTTAGCGAGCTGGATTTCGAAAACATCTCGCACACCTTCTATGCGCCGCGCTTCGTCGTCGACGATTCCTTTCACGCGCGCGCCGAAGACTGGCGGATGGGCCACCACCGCGACCTTCATCCCCGGCAGATCGAGATCTAGTCCAAACTTCACTGTGCCATCACACTTGGAACGGCTGTCGAGCCTTTTGACTTTCTTGCCGATGAGCCGGAACTCCGAGGCATTCTTCAAACGCACAGTCGCCGGCACAGGTTTGCGGGCCGCATCGCTTGCGAGCTCGGCGTAAGTGGCCGAACGTCCGCCTGGTCCACGAACGACGCTTGCTTCGGTGCGACATTGATCGGGAGTTGTGCCCCAGCGTTCCGCAGCGGCTGCGACAAGCATCGCGCGGGTCTTCGCGCCCAGTTCGCGATACTGCTGGAATGAATGCGCGATGGAACCCGATCCGCCAACCATCTGAATGCCAAAAAGCGGATCCTTGTAAACGTCGGCCGCGGGAGCAAGATCGGCGATGACGTTCGACCAATCCGCGTCCATCTCGTCTGCGAGCACCATCGGCAGTGCGGTTTGCACTCCCTGACCAAACTCCAGCCTGTTAACTTGAATGACGATCTTGCCGTCCGGCCGTATGTTGACGAACGCATCCGGTGGAAAACTCTTCTGTGCCGGTGGCGCTTGTGCGGCGCCTTCTTCAGCGGTGGCGGCGCGCGGCTTCAGGTAAAGTGAGACGAACAGACCGCCAGCTGCCGCGAAAGATACTTGAATGAAACCACGTCTACTGAGGTCATGACCGTTGCTTGCGATAGCCATCACGCGCCTCCTTTCGTCAGTTCCGCGGCAGCGTTCTTGATTGCTTCGCGAATTCGCACGTACGTGGCACAGCGGCAGATGTTTCCGCCCATCGACTCGTCGATGTTCTGATCGCTGGGTTTGGGCGTGTGTTTGAGTAGCGCCACCGCCGTCATGATCTGTCCGCTTTGACAGTAGCCACACTGCACGACGTCTGTGTCGACCCACGCGTCCTGAACCGCGCGACCAACAGCATCCTGACCAATGCCTTCGATCGTGATAATCGGCCGCTCACCGACGTGCGAGATCGGAACGATGCACGAGCGCGTGGCCACGCCGCCCACATGGACCGTGCAAGCGCCGCATGCGCTGATGCCGCAGCCAAACTTTGTTCCCGTCATCTTCAACTCTTCGCGCAGCACCCAGAGCAAAGGTGTCGAAGGGTCGACTGTCACTTCTTTGCGCTGCCCGTTAACGTTTAATTGATAAGTCGCCATCGTTTTAGGTCCCCTCTATTTTCCGGACGGGCACGGCGTGCCTGCTTGGACCCAGCGGCGCGTGGCCGCTATGAATTGTTCGTGCGTGAGTGGCGGCAGCGTGCGCAGTGAGCCGTCGGGTTTGCGGCCGGGATTCCACGCCCATATCACGAGCGCTTCTTCCTCGTGATGCTTGAGCAAGGCTGGTCCATCGAGCTTGTTGTTCCTCGAGCGATCGGTTACAGCGCGACACACGGCGGCGCTCGAGAGCGGACGATCGTTCGTGTCCTGCCACTGCATCGAGAGTGGCGCGAGGTGCCAGTTGTGACCACCGGGTACCCCAGTGCTGTCGGCATTCGTTTCCTGGTGGCAACCCGCGCAGTTCAAACCCGGCACGCCTTTCCCTCTGGTCCACGAACGACGTTTGCCACGTGACGTCGTCGTTCGTCGCCTTGCTGGGGATAGTTTGTGGCGGTGTGGCAGTTGATGCAGCGCGGATGGGTCAGCACTGAATAGACCTGTTCCCACGCGGCGAGTCCCTGTGCGGTCTCGTTGCGCTCTACGACCCTGGCGTTAACAAATGCGGCAACGCCTAACGCAACAGCAACTACGGAGACTGCGAGAGCTACACGACTCCAGGGCATTGGAAGCCTCCCGATAAATTTTCTGTTTCGCGGAGTATCGGTCAGGCGTACATTTGTGTCAATTCATACTTGTTCCGGTGGAGTCTTAAATTGCGCGTTCTTCGGCGGTCTGCGTTGAAACAGCCTTTTAACGCAGAGTGCGCGAGAACCGCAGAGAAACACCTTCAAATTGCGACATCACCTTTTCTGAGTTCTGTATAATCCGTGCTTCGGAAACAATTCGTATGACGACAACATTATTCTCCGGCTCGAAACCGGTGATCGGCGTGATTCACGTTGGCGCACTGCCGGGGACGCCGCGCAGTTCGCAGACTGTGACGGAGTTAGTAGCGTTAGCGAAGAGCGAGGCTGCACTTTACCGTGAGTCGGGGGTGGACGGCGTCATCATCGAGAACATGCACGACGTGCCGTACCTGCGCGGTGAAGTTGGACCAGAGATTGTCGCGGCGATGACCGCGATTGCGATTGAAGTGAAGCATGAATGTCGTTTGCCTCTCTGTGTTCAGATCCTTGCCGGGGCGAATATTGAAGCAATGGCGGTAGCGCATGCCGCCGGTTTGGATTTCATTCGTGCCGAAGGTTATGCATACGCGCACGTTGCGGACGAAGGGTTGATTCAGTCGTCGGCGGCGAGGTTGTTGCGCTACCGCAAAATGATCGGCGCCACTGTTCAGGTCTGGGCCGACGTGAAGAAGAAACATGCGGCGCACGCGATCACGGCTGACGTCAGTCTCGGTGAAACGGCGGAGACGATTGAATTCATGGGTGCTGATTGTGTGATCGTAACTGGCAGCGCCACCGGCAAAGCGCCGGCGATCGCCGACGTGCAGGAAGCGAAGAGCCATTGCCGGCTGCCGGTGTTTCTCGGATCGGGGATCACTGCGGAGAACATAGGCGAATTTTATGAATACGCCGATGGTTTTATCGTTGGTTCGGCGTTCAAGGTCGATGGCGGGTGGTTGAATACGATCGATCCATCGCGCGTTGATGGTTTTATGAAAGTGGTTAGAAAATATTCTTCATGAGTGTCGATCCGGGCCCTCGCCATTCGACTTATAGTCGGAAGGCATAATTCTGTACGACCAGGAAAGTGAAAGGAAATTCTAATGGCTAGCAAACCTACACATGAACAGGCTCAGTTACATCTGCAAGTCTATGATCTGCGACGTGAGGCGCGACTCCGGCAGGCGCGCGACTGGTTTCAACAAAGCTACAGCGCCGACACAGTTGAAGAAGCGATGCGCGTTGCGGCGCCGGGCACCGAACACGGGACGTTCTTCGGCATGGTGATCGGCTATTGGGAACAAGCGTGTGCGCTGCTTAACTACGGACTGCTTCACGAAGATCTCTTCTTCGAGTCGAGTGGCGAATTCTTCGGAGTTTGGGAAAAGGTAAAAGTAGTTCTGCCGCACTTCCGGGAGCAGTTTCAAGATCCGACAATGCTTTCAAATCTCGAGCAAGCTGCGAAGCGGTATGAAGAGTGGTCGGAGAAACGCGCACCGGGCCGCATCGCGATGATGCGAAAGTGGATCGAGCAGGAGACCGCGGCGAAGAAGTCAGCCGCCAGCGCATAGACATCGCGTCGTTTGGAATAGCAAACGGCCCGACAAATGAGGCGCTTAAACTGTGGCGTTATTGCAGGTTTCAGGTGATTCACGGTCGCCTGAACTTGCAATATTGCCCGAATAGGCAACACGCAGATTTGTTGCTATCATACGCCCTCGGTTTTTTAGGTGTTTTGACAATCCTTCCACTTTAGGCGCGTAGCTCAGGGGTAGAGCACTACCTTGACACGGTAGGGGTCTGGGGTTCAAATCCCCACGCGCCTACCATTCGTTTCAATAACTTAGCTCTGTCGCTCTCTTTCGCTGTCACTCCAAAACGCTCCATTTCAACGTAAACACTCCCAATTGTTTTCACTCGTATTTGACATTAGTCTATTCTGAATGAAGTCAATAATCGACTTGTGATTCAGTAACAACAGTTATCTCGAGTCTTCAAAACTCGCGATGATAAGATCGCAAGGTGGCCTCTATCGGGTAGGACGAAAATGAATATTTCAAACACCACTGTTCTGCTGATCGCGCTAACAACCCTTCTAGCTTATGGTGCTGCCTGTCACGAGTCTCCTCCTTCAGCCGCCCAACAGCAGTCTGCGTCACCAGCAAGTCAACAATCTTCTCCGGTTCAACGGCAAAATGAGAAGTGGCAAGTCTATGTTCCACCCGACAAAAGTTTTTCAGTTGAGCTTCCGTGCGAGCCTAAACAAAGAAATGTTTCGGAACCTTCCACTCCAGTTTATGCGTACGGCTGCGGCGAGGAAGAGGCCTCGTCTTTGAGGTTTTTCGAGATCACTGTGGCGAACGTGCCAAACACCGAGTTAGCGAAGATGCGTGATGATGCTGTATTCGAACGTACTATCAGGGGATGGTTCACCCCCAACCACCGTATCATCAAACTATCACCGATAAAGGTTGATGGCGATATTGGTCGGGAGCTCATCCTCCAAAATAAAAACGATGACATGGATAATTCGCGCGCGCGAGTGATCCTATCGCGCGGCCGTCATTACGATGTAGCTTTTGGATCAACTGATGTTAAGGAGTTGGAGTCTCAGATTGCCGAACGCTTCTTTGCAACGTTTAAGCCCAATTGAAAACTGCTGTTAATTACCATC
>DATJKO010000616.1:0-4599 GCA_035491355.1 Pyrinomonadaceae bacterium | reverse complement strand
GATCGAGTCACTTGAGAAGTCGGTCGAGTTGCAGCCGACCTCAGGCGACGCGAATATGCTGCTCGGCGAAGCCTACCTGCAAGTGAAGAAAGGCTCGAAAGCGATTCCGCATCTTAACGAAGCGGCGAACCTTGGCCACCCTGAAGCCCACTTGCGCCTCGGCTGGCTTTACAACGCTGCCGGAATGAAAGACAAAGCCGCGCTCGAGTACGAAGAGTATTTAAAGAAGAACCCGGAGTATCCGGAGAAGAACAAGCTGAAGGAATACATCACTGCCAACAAACAGCACTGATCTTTCGCCTGGGCAGCCGAGATCTAAAAGAACTGTGACAACCACGGGCGCGCTGGTCTAGAATCCCCAACGTTGCGCTTCGTTTTCACCAAACTCTTCTACTTCCTGATGGCGCTCGCGTTCGTTCCTCTCGCGATGTCTGGCGGGCGTCCGTGGTTGGCGTGGCTTGCGCTGTCTTACAACGTTCTTCTCATCGCCGCTGCGGTTATCGACGCGCGTCCCAGTAAACTCACCGACAACCTGCGCATCTTCCGAGAATTCGGCGGCCGCTTCGCCATGGGCGCCGAGACTGAGGTCAGGATCCAGATCCAAAACGGGTCTAACCGCGCGCTGTCGCTGAGAGTCAAAGACGAGTATCCGCCGCAGATGCTGCTGAGCGGGTCCCGTGAAGGCGAGGCGCTAATCGATGCATACAACTCAGCGACGCTGATCTACGGTCTAACGCCGCCGCGCCGAGGCAGATTCGAATTCGGCTACGTTGCCGTCCGCTTTCGTTCCCGCTTCAAACTCGTCTGGCGTGACACGCGAGTCGCCGAACCAACGACGGTTAAGGTCTATCCAAACATGCGCCGCGCACGGGAAGCAGAGTTGAAAGCGCTTGGTGCGCGGTCAGTTGTTTCCTCTCATCGCAAGACTTCGTGGCGCGGTGAAGGCCGTGAGTTTGAGTCGATGCGCGATTATGTTCGCGGCGACGAGTTGCGCCACATCTCCTGGACCGCCACTGCGCGTCGCGGAAAACTGACGACACGGCAGTATCAGATCGAACGAGATCAAACTGTTCTGATCGCCCTCGATGCCGGGCGGTTGATGACCGCGCGCATCGAGCAGGAAACGAAACTTGATTCCGCGGTTCATGCCACGCTCGCACTCTTTTCAGCGGCCGCGCGGGCCGGCGACAACGCGGGCCTGGTTGTGTTTGGCCGCCGTATCAAGAGCTACCTCGCGCCCAGCCGCGGACGCGATCACATCGAAGCCGCACTCGAAGCGTTGTACGCAGTCGAGCCGGAAATGATCGAGCCTTCTTATCCACACGCATTCGAGTTCATAGCTGCAAACAGCAAACGCCGGGCACTGGTGATCTTGTTGACGGATCTCGTGGACGAAGAAGGTTCGAAGGAGTTGTTGACGTCGCTGCACCTGTTGCGGCCGCGACACTTGCCGCTCGTCGTAACGATCGCCGATCGCGATTTGAAGGCGGTGGTGCGACAGACACCGACGACAGCGCGCGGCGTATTCACTCAATCTGTGGCGGAAGAGATCATTCACCACCGCGAAGCGGCGTTGCGTTTGGTGGAATCGATTGGCGGATTGGCGCTCGACGTAACGGCCGCGGCGTTAGCGCCGGCATTGCTCGAGACTTACTTGCGCGTGAAGGAACGAGGGCTATTGTAGCGGCTTCGGTTCTTGCTGACGGCCCATGAAGAGTAAGTAAGAGTAGAGCGCGATGCCTGTCATGGCGGCTACGCTGTATTTAATTCGTGGATTGATCGGCGCCGGCGAGACGAACCCTTCGATAATTCCCGCGACCACCAGCAACAGGGCCACACCCAACATCAGCCGCACTGCTTCCATCCCTCGTATCTTGAGTGCGTCCGCGCGCGTCCGATTGCCGGGCATGATCATCGCGGTGCCGACCAGCAGTCCCGCACCGCCGGCGATAAAGATACACGTCAACTCGATCACGCCGTGGGCCGCCATGAACGTCACGAGGTCGTTTCCAAAACCCGCCCTATAGGTCAACGCAACCACAGACGCGATATTCGCTCCGTTATAGGCAAGATAGAAAAGTGTGCCGACGCCGAAAGTCGCGCCGAAGGCAAACGTGTAGATCGTGACCAGGATGTTGTTGGTCATGATCCTGCTCGCGCCTTGTTGGTTGCCTTGATTCAGCGACTCCCACCAGCGTGTCTTGGTCTCGATCTGGACCTCGCGAAACTGCGCTTCGACGCCGACCAGTTCGGAGAACTCGGGATCGTACTTGGTAACCACAAAGCTAAACGTGGCGAAAGCGAAAAAGACAAAGAACGAAACGAAGGTGTAGCGCCAGGTGCGACGAAACGTCTGCGGCAACTCGTGAGTGAAATAGTAGAGTATCTTTTTCCAACCCTGAGCGTTCGCGCGATAGATGCGTCCGTGAGCGCGAATGACAAGACTGTTGAGATAGTTCACCAGGCGAGGGTCGCGTGATTCGGCGCGAGCAATCGCGAGGTCCGAGGCGGTGCGGCGGTAGATGCGGCCGAGTTCGCGCACTTCCTCGCGATTTAACCGCCGCATTGACCCGTGATCCAGCAACTTGAGCAACTCTTCGAGGCGCTGCCACGCGTTCTTTCGTTGATAGATGAATCGATCCGTAGGCACCAAGGCTTTATACTTCACCCACGAATGCAACGTCTAGTGGAATGTGTACCGAATTTTAGCGAGGGCCGGAACCCGGAGACGGTTCAGCAGATTGAAGCAGCTATTGCCGCGGTTGAGACGGTTTGCCTGCTCGATCGGCACGTCGATCCCGATCACAATCGCTCCGTAATCACGTTTGTCGCGACGCCGGAACGCATCGTGGAGGCGGCAGTCGCGGGTGTGAGACGCGCCTCCGAGTTGATCGACATGCGACGTCACCAGGGCGTGCATCCACGGCTGGGGGCGACGGATGTGCTGCCGTTTATTCCGATCCGCGGCGTCACGCTTCAAGACTGCGTCGCGCTTGCTCATGAAGCGGGAACAACGATCGCCCGCGAAGTGTCGATCCCAGTTTACTTTTACGAAAGCGCAGCGTTGCGTGCCGATAGAGTGAACCTAGAGGATGTGCGGCGTGGCGCGTTCGAGTTACTGCGTGAACAGATCGCGACCGATGCCGAGCGTGCGCCCGACGTTGGACCATCGCAGATACATGAGTCGGCGGGAGCAATAGTCATCGGTGCCCGCCCGTTCCTGATCGCCTTTAACGTCGTCCTGCGCAGTGACGACGTTGCCGTCGCGCGTCAGATCGCACGCACGATCCGGGCGCGAAACGGCGGCTTGCCATTCTTAAAGGCGCTCGGCTTTCAACTGCAAACTCGCAGTCTGGTCCAGGTCTCGATGAACCTCGTGAACTATGAGGTCACTGGAATGGGCGACGCCTATGCCGCGATTCGACGTGAGGCGGACGCCCTCGGCGTTGAGATTGAGAGCACTGAGATCGTCGGGCTCGTCCCGCGAAACGCACTGGATCGCGACGCCGAATATTTCCGCAAGTTGGACAATTTTTCTGAAGCGAAGATTCTGGAAAACCAGATCGACAAGTGTTACTAGGATCCGAGCGAGATTACCTTTCCGCGTAATGCTTTGTCTTTCTGCATCAGTCTTAGGTAGGTGATCTCTTCGGCAGCTGCTGTCTTTGCGCGTCTGACTCTTTCCGGGAGCAGCGCCATCGCGGCGTTCAAACTTCCTCTCAATTCGAAACCAACGTTGCGGATTTGAAAACTGTCCCAGTCGTGATTCTCGGTGCCGCTCAGTTGAAAGATCATCGGACCTTGCGCTAGTTCGCGCAACGTTTTTGCCGGCGTGCGATATTGTTTACGCGTCGCGATCTTCTGCTCTTCTTTCTTGGTTAGCGATAACAGTTCACGTCGTGTCGGACGAAAGCCGAGTTTCCGATAGAACCAGAACGCGCCTGACTCGATCCCTTCCTCGTTTTCGTAACCAATCTGATACGGGTCGAGTGTGAACGCGGTCGCGCCGGTCAGGTGATGCATCACATTGAGTACGCGCGCGTAGAGCCAGGCAGTTTCGCCGTCGCGAAACGTGTAATACAAGTTGAACCCGCTCTCCATCCGCTCAAACAGCGTCAGCGATTCGAAGTAACCAACCGGTATTCCGTTCTTGAAGATCATCACCGAATGGTACGCGCGCAAAGGCAGACGTCGTTCAGGCGGCAAACCCGAGACGAAAAGTTCAACGCCACGTCCCACGTCTGCGCGATAGACGTGCTTCGGGTCGCCATGCGTGAACCCATAGAGCTCGCGATACCTTACCGTCGAGGCTTCGCGCGCGCGGTCAAGAGCCCGTTCGCCATCCTTAGGGGAGAGCTTTCGTATCGCGGGCGGTGATTGGACCACCTCACGATTCAGATTGATATCGCGACGCTGAATCAGCTGTCCGCGGTGATAGAACAACTTTCGCGCGGGCGCTCGCAATCCGGTTCGCGAGGCGCGAAACGACGGTGTCCATTGCACGTAGAGCTTTTGTGAATCGTAGAGTTCTGCTCGCGTGGCGTCGGAAGCGGGCATTTCGTTGAAGCGATCGATTAGCCACGAGAGTTCAGGACGACC
>DATJKO010000615.1:0-5181 GCA_035491355.1 Pyrinomonadaceae bacterium | reverse complement strand
AAAAGCTGCTCACGATGCGCATGGTGCTGCCCTCGACGAAGTACGCCCGGTCCGAACAGAAACGCGCTTTCTATGATGAGCTACTGCGAAAAGTTGATGAACTGCCCGGTGTCGAATCGGCGGGGATGACAACGTTTCTGCCGCTGTCGTTCAGCGGGATGAACTTCGCATTCAGTGTTGAAGTACGTGCGGCGCCAGGCGACATGGAGCTGCCGTTAGCGGTCTATCGCGTCGTCAGTCCGGATTATTTCCGGGCGATGGGCATCTCGTTGCAGCGTGGACGCGTTTTCGAATCGCGTGACACTGCCGAAGCTCCGCCGGTCATGGTTGTGAATCGCCGTCTCGCTGAAAACTTCTGGCCCGGTGAGGATCCCACCGGCAAGCGGATGAAGATTGGCCCCGTTGATTCGCCGAATGCGTGGGCCACCGTCGCCGGTGTAGTTGGGGACGTGCGTCAGACAGGACTTTACGGCGAACAGAACTTCGAGATCTACGTTCCGTACGCGCAGGAACGCCGCGGTTTCGTCGCCCCGCGCGACCTCATAGTGCGCACGACTGGGGACCCTGCGAGTTTGATCGGAGCGGTGCGCGAAGCGGTGTGGTCGGTCGATAAAGATCAGCCCATCTCGAACGTGCGCATGATGGACCAGGTGCTCGCCGCCGCCGTTTCGCGTGAACGGTTTCAGACGCTGCTACTCGCTTTGTTTGCGACGCTGGCGCTGGTGCTCGCGTGTGTCGGACTTTACGGCGTCATCTCGTATGCCGTGGTCCAACGGACGCACGAGATAGGCGTGCGTATGGCACTCGGTGCGCAAGCCGGCGACGTGGTTAGTCTCGTGATCAACCAGGGAATGCTGTTGACGTTGATCGGTTTGGTGATCGGTGTAACCGGTGCGTTTGCGGTAACGCGCGTCATGACCGAAATGCTTTTCGGCGTGACCGCCACCGACCCGCTCACGTTTGCGGGCGTGCCGCTTGTGCTCAGTGTGATTGCCTTTCTCGCTTGTTACATCCCGGCTCGGCGCGCGACGAAAGTCGATCCGCTCGTGGCGCTGCGATACGAATGAAAGGACTACCCAGCGAATGAGTTCTTGGCTTTCAGATCTTCGCTACGGACTGCAAATGTTGCTGACGCATCGTGCCTTTGCGGCGATCGCAGTGTTGACAATCGCGATTGGCATCGGCGCGAACACCGCGCTCTTCAGCGTTGTCGATGCAGTGTTGCTCAAAAAGTTGCCGGTCAGCGATCCGGACCGGCTCGTATTGTTGAAGGCGAGTTGGGATCCGCAGAAGTTTGGCCCAGGCGGATATTACGGCAGCAATCGTATGGACCGGGCAACCGGCCTGAACGTTGGCACTTCCTTTCCGCTGCACACTTACAGGCGTTTGCGAGAGGAACCGGGAGTGCTTTCCGACGTCTTTGCTTTCTCGTCAGTTGACATGAATCTCAACGCCGGTGGCCAGGCCGAAGTAGTTAGCGGGCAAGCTGTTTCTGGTAACTACTATTCGGCGCTCGGCGTGCCGGCGATCCATGGGCGCACGATTACGGACGCCGACGACTACGCGTCTTCGGCTCCCGTCGCTGTTCTGAGTCATCGCTTTTGGACCAAGCGCTTCAATTCCGATCCGTCGATCGTCGGCAAACAGATCAATATCAACAACGTCGCCTTTACGGTCGCCGGGGTCACGCCGCCTGACTTTGTGGGGACGACGGATGTTGGTTCGGCGCAGGACGTGACGATCCCGATCGCCTGGGAGCCGCAGATCTCGGGTGAGCGCAGCTTAATGAGTGACGCAGGCATGTGGTGGCTGCGCGTAATGGGCCGCCTGAAACCCGGCGCCACGATGGACGAAGCGCAGACGAGTCTCGCTGGTCCATTTCAACAGTCGGTCCTCGAACATCGCGCGGCGCGCCAGTCGCAAGCACAGAATCCGTTGCGAACACTCGAACTGAAAGACCTGCCGCGACTGGGCGTCGATTCGGGCAGTCAGGGCGAGATGACCTGGCGCAATGAGTTTGCCAGGCCGTTGCGATTGTTGTTTGGGGTTGTTGCCCTGGTGTTGCTAATCGCGTGCGCAAACGTGGCCAACCTGTTGTTGGTGCGCGCGTCGTCACGCCGGAAAGAGATCGCCGTGCGCCTCGCGCTTGGAGCCAGTCGCGGAAGATTAGTACGTCAGTTAATGACCGAGAGTGTTTTGTTGGCGGTCGTCGGCGGTGCGCTGGGTATTCTGTTTGCGCTGTGGATCAAAGACGGGCTACTGGTCGCGACGGATTGGGGCGGCAGGGAAATGAGCGCGCTTACTCCGCGTCTCGATCTGCGAGTGTTCGGTTTCACCTTCGGACTTTCGTTGTTGACTGGCGTTATCTTCGGCCTTGTTCCGGCGATGCGCGGTACGCGGCTCGATCTCACGCCGGCGCTTAAAGACACCGGGCGGAGTTCGAGCGCGGCCGCGCGATCATGGCTGAGCAAGTCGTTGGTAGTGGTCCAGGTGTCGGTGTCTGTGCTGTTGCTGATCGGCGCCGGTTTGTTGATCAGGACACTGCGCAACCTGAGAAACACGGACATTGGGTTCAACACCAATAACCTCTTGCTCTTCAGCGCCGATCCGAGCCTCATCGGTTACCGCGACGAGCAGCTCGCAAAACTGTACGAGCGAATGTTCAGCCGTCTGGAAGCTGTGCCGGGCGTGCAGTCGGTCACGTTTTCACGGCATCCGCTGCTTGCCTGGAGTTCGACTACCAGTTCCGTCTACGTGCCGGGCGTGCTTGGACCAGACGGAAAGCTGCTCGATCGCGACGCGAAGATCCTCAACGTGCGGGAAAACTTTCTCCAGACAATGGAGATCCCTTTGCGCGCGGGACGCAATTTCACCGAACACGACGACGCACGCGCACCGCGCGTGGCGATAGTGAACAAACTCTTCGCCCTCTCCTACTTTGGCGATCCAAACCCGCTTGGAAAACGATTTAGTCTCGACCCTGATAAGCCGGACGCCATCGAGGTTGTCGGCATGTCTGAAGACGCGAAGTACACGAGCCAGCGCAGCAAGGTACAACCGACCGTCTATCTCGCGTGGCGACAGTCACTGGGCAGGGTGGGCTCGATGACGTTTGAGATCCGCACCAAGGGCGATCCGAGTGGCGTTGTGAGCGGCGTCCGCGAGGCCGTGCGCGAAGTTGAGAGCAACCTGCCAGTCAGCAACGTCAGAACGCAGGTGGAACAGGCGGATGAAACGCTGTCGATGGAGCGATTGTTTGCGAAGCTGCTCACGTTGTTTGGTTTGGTCGCACAACTGCTCGCGGCGATCGGCCTCTACGGTGTGATGGCCTATTCGGTGTCGCAACGAACGCACGAGATCGGTATTCGCATGGCGCTCGGTGCTAATCGCAGCCGAGTGCTGCGTATGGTGCTGCGGCAGGGAATGTTGTTGACGGTGGTTGGCGTGGCAATCGGTGTCAGCGTTGCGTTCGTGCTGACGAAGTATTTGGAAACATTGACGAGCTTGCTGTTTGGTGTCGCACCGCGCGATCCGGTGACGTTCATCGCCATCTCAGCGGGACTGACGCTGGTGGCGCTATTGGCGTGTTTAGTTCCCGCGCGACGCGCAACGAGAGTCGATCCATTGGTGGCCTTGAGATACGAGTAGCGATCACAAAAGGGGAGCTTATGTTCGGAGTGCTTCGACAGAATCTGACTTTCGGACTGCGGACGTTGGTGAAGAGCCCGGGCTTTACCATCACCGCCGTGCTGACGCTCGCGTTGGGAATCGGCGCGACGACCGCGATGTTCAGCGTCGTCTACGCCGTGTTTGAGCCCATGCCCTATCCGAAGTCCGACCAACTCGTGATGGTGTGGGCCAAGATGCCGCGCGGGCGAAATTCGGTCCCGCCCGCTGATTTTCTCGACTGGAAAACACGCAGTACGTCATTCCAGGGCCTGGGCGCATGGACCGGCTCGTCGTTCAATATCTCGAGTGGCGATCGACCGGAGCAAGTGACTGGGGCAATACGTACTCCCGGCTTCTTCACGATGGAAGGATTGCCGCTGTTACTCGGTCGCGACTTCCTGCCCGAGGAAGGCGAGCCGGGCAAGGAACACGTCGTCATCCTCAGTCACCGTTTGTGGAAACGGCAGTTTGACGCCAACCCGGATCTCGTCGGCAAGCAGATTCGGATGAATGGCGAACCTTATACGGTCGTCGGAATTCTGCCACCCGGCATGCACGACCGATTCAACTCACAACTGTGGGTGCCGCTGTCGTTGAGACCGGAAGAGGTCACTCGCGATTCCAACTTCATGTTGGTGATGGGCCGTTTGAAAGACGGCGTCACGATCGATCAGGCGCAGGCCGAGATGAACACGATTGCCGCGCAACTCCGGCAGGAGTTTCCCAAGACGAATGCCAACCGCGAGATCAGTGTTGAGCCTTTGCACCTGAATTTTGTAACTGAATCGACGCGGCGCAACCTTTGGTTGTTACTCGGGGCGGTCGGGTTCCTCTTGTTGATTGGTTGCGTGAACGTCGCGAACCTGCTGGTCGCGCGTGGCACGTCGCGACAGCGAGAAGTCGCAGTACGAGCAGCGCTGGGCGCATCGCGGCGTCGCTTGTTCGGACAGTTTCTCACTGAGAGTTTTGTGTTGGCGGCGCTCGGTGGCTCGCTTGGTGTTTTTCTCACGAGCCTGATCATCGAAGCGATCACCGCAGTTATGCCGCCGGTCGGCACGATGCTGCCGTCGGAAGCGAATATCAGACTCAGCGTTCCGGTTTTGTTGTTCACGATCGGCGTGACGGTGATTGCCGGATTGCTGTTTGGCGCAGCCCCCGCATGGCAAGCGACTCGTCTCGATCTTAACGAAGTGTTGAAAAAAGGCGGACGTACGGGTGGCGGTGGGATGCGTCGCAAAGCTCTTCGTCTCCTGGTTGTTGCGGAGTTCTCGCTGGCGTTGACTCTGCTTGCGGCGGGCGGTCTTGCGTTGCGAGGTTTCTGGAACCTGACCCGAATCAATCTCGGTTTCCAAACAGACAACTTGATTACGTTTCGGCTGCCGGTTCCCGAGCATCGACTGAATGACCCAGACCAGATCAGGTCTTATTACGGAAGGATGCTCGAACAGGTCCAGGCGCTTCCCGGGGTCGTGCAGGCGGCGGCGATGACTGGTACGCCCGGAAGTTATACAG
>DATJKO010000614.1:0-2842 GCA_035491355.1 Pyrinomonadaceae bacterium | reverse complement strand
GATAGAAGTGAAGCGCCGGCAGTTTCGCCGTGATCAGATCCGGATCGTTGCGCACGTTGCCAAAGCCTTCACGCGCGGCGATCGGAAACTTGACGGGGTCGTTGAGACGCGGATCGTAAAACGTTCCCTGGCCATGCATCTCAAGGTTCGCGACGAACGCATTCCAGTGCGTCACAGAACCCCAACCGGTCCACGTGTGAAGATTGACACCGGTGAGTCCGAATGCCGGCGGAATAAGCGTCGCGGCTGTCTTGCCATCGGGGCGAAAAGCTTTGCCGTCAAGAAACAGTTCCGCGTCGAACTTGCCCGGTCCCCAACTCTGCAACACTGCTCGCACCGTGGCTTGATCCACGCCGAGTAGATCCGCTACGGGCTGGAGATTCGGACTCAAAGCCACAATGGCGCCGACATTCAGATCGCGATTGGCCCAACCGTCGAGCCGGTGCCCGATGCCGGTCGTGAACGAATCGTCGACCGTCGAATGACAAAGCGCACACGTGATGCCGACCGCCTGAAGGTTTCCGGCCGAGTTGAAAGTGCCCTTAACGCCTAAAACTGCATCGAGTCTTATCAACGCGAGGGTGGTGGCCGGATCGTCCAGATTCACGCGGCCGTGTTTCAACTGCGAGATGAGCGATTGCGGCAGCGCGTCTGCATCAACTTTCAAACCAACGGCGAGAGCGGTCTTCGGACTGACGCCTGGTCCAACGCCGCCGAGGTTAGCGCCCGCTATCGCCTGGTTAAGTTGCAGCGCATCACTCCAAAACGCTTCATCGCCAAAGGTGTCGAAGCGGAAAGTCTGTTTGCCCTCGACAAGCATGCGCTCCGCGTTAGCTTGGGCCAACCGCTCGGCTTCGGTCAGATGCGCCGACTTGCCCTGTCCTTCCGCCCAACCTTTTACACCCCAACAAGCGATCGCGACCGTCACTGCGAAGAGTACGAGCGCGACCTTCACGAGTCTGCGCTCACGCAAAGTAGTTGTAATGACTGACATGTTCGTTCTCCCTGTGTTATGAGGACCGAATTTAACGAGGGGCGTACTCCTGGCTGAGTCGCGCCAGTGCGAGCGCACCGAGCGAGAGTCCGAAGTCGCGCAGCGCGACATCGAAGTAGCCGGGGATAAGCAGGAGGTTGACCACGATAAGCAGGAGCCACGCCGACACGACGTAAGCGAAGAGACGGGGTTTGAAAGCGACACCGAGTCCGGCGACGATCTCAATCACACCGACGGCGAGCATCAACTCGTGTCCGTGGCCGCCAGACAGGTTCCTGGCAAAACCGGGAAGGTATTGCTCCCAGTTCACGAGCAGGTTGAAGAATTTATCGAGCCCCGCGACGATTGGCGCGACGGTGAACGCCGTGCGCAGGATGAAAAAGGCCTGGTAACCGGGTGTTGCTGTGTCAATGTTTTCGGTATCGAAGGAAGCAACGCGTGGGGAGCTGGGAAATGCTTGTGCCATCTTTAAGTTCTCCTAAAGAAAGATTGTTGTCGATTCGCTTTTAAAATATTCCTCTAATTCTAATAAGTCAAGAACTTATTTGACTTTTTGTGTTTTCTCGGGAAATAGGCTAGAATCCGTGGACTGGAAGGTCAGTCGGGGAGGCAAACGGAGTGGAAAAGCGCTTTTTCGAAAGCACGCGCGGCCAGATCGTCACTATCCTGCGAGGCTCGCCGGCGACAGTCGACGAGCTCGCCCGTAAACTCGAACTCACCGACAACGCTGTGCGCGCGCATCTCCTGACACTTGAACGCGACGGGATCGTTAGGCAAAGCGGTCTGCGGAGAGGTCCACGCAAGCCACATTTCACTTACATCCTTACCCCTGAAGCGGACGCGCTCTTTCCGAAAGCTTACGATTCGCTGCTCAATCAACTGATAACTGTGCTGAAGGACCGTTTAAAGCCGGCGGAGATCGATGCTGTCTTGCGAGAAGTGGGGCGCGCAGTTGCAGCCGAAGCACCTGCCGAACAGAAAGCAACTCTCAACGGTCGCGTGCAGAGCGCGGTGAGGGTCCTGGAGACGATCGGCGGTTCGGCAGACGCCACGCAGGATGGAGATACGATCGTGATTCGCGGCAACGGCTGTCCGCTGGCGGCTGCCGTCAGTGTTCATCCGGAAGTCTGCCAGTTAGCTGAGGCACTGGTCGCCGAGATCGTCAAAGCGCCCGTGCATGAGCACTGCGATCGCAGCGCCCGGCCGCACTGCCGATTTGAAATCGACGCCAAACGCCGCAAGTAGAGTTGTAAACTTTCTTCTCTGCGTGCCTCCGCGATTCTCTGTGCCTTTGCGTTAGTACGTTTAAGTTAGCGTTTGCATTCCGTACCGGTTTTCTCCCTTTGCGGGAACTAACCTGTTGGCGCATTCTTGATCTCTTTCAACCGCGGAGACGCAGAGAAATGCCGAGACCCGCAGAGAATTGAGAATAGCAGCAAGTAGCGCCAACGTACGCTTACTGCGTTTGTTGTATAATCCCGGCCACTTTCACCGTTCGGAAACTCTCATGAGCTCTGAATCATTTGACGCTGCCACGCGGGCGCGAGCGTTTGACGCAAGCGCGGATCCGATATGTCAGTTCTACACCAGTCATCCTTTTCCGCCACCGATCGAGAACCTCGACCGCGCGTTGGAGTTGTACAAGGACGACAATGTTCGCCGCGCTGAGTTTCATCTGCTGTGGCCGCATCACGAATACCGCGACGAGCTCGACGTACTAATAGCGGGATGTGGAACGTGGCAGGCGGCGAAGTATGCGATAACGCATCCCGCCGCGCTTGTGATGGCGATTGACGTCAGTCCGACGAGTCTCGATCACACCGAACGACTGAAACAGAAGTACAACCT
>DATJKO010000613.1:0-7085 GCA_035491355.1 Pyrinomonadaceae bacterium | reverse complement strand
CGTTATTTGAAACTGGAGGAAGTCGAGATGAACTGCATTCATAGGCGAATTGTGCCTGCTGTTCTCTTACTGGGGGCCGTACTTGTTTTCACCGCGCCGGTTCAGGCGCAAAACAGTGTCTCCGCTTCGGCGCGACCTGCTATTTCCGTCCTCGACAGCACCAAAGAGCAAGATGGACTTGTCGGTTCCGTGCGCCGAGTAAAGACGGAAACTGCCAGGATCGAGCTCAAGGACGGACGACCAGTCGAAGGGCCACCCAAACTAGTCGAAGTCACCACCTACGGGATCAAGGGGAATCGGATTGAAAACACCTCCTACCCCCTCGGCGGTTCACTTGTAGGCAAAGAAGAATACAAATACGACGAGCGCGGCAACATCACTGAGATGACGCTGCGCGACGGTGGCGGCGCGATCGTCAGCCGCGAAGCCTACTCGTATGAGTTCGATAAGTTTGGTAACTGGACCCGGATGGTTACCAACCTGGTCGTGTTCGAAAACGGGCAACTTAAGCGCGAGCCAGTCGAGGTTACGTACCGCACGGTGACGTACTACTTCGACGACAACGTCGCGAAGGCTGTCGAGCAGCCTGAAAAGCCAGCGCCGGAACCATCCCACGCACAAGCATCCGAACCAGCAGCACCCGTACCGGAAGTGCTCCGTGAACCTGTAGCGCAGCCCGTCCGTGAAACGCGTGTTTCACCTGTGCCCGAGCCGGCGAGTGCGATTAAGGATGTAGAGGTGTTAAGGGTTGCAGCCGTTGAGTCGTCCGCTAACTCGGCGAGGTCGGTAGGCGAAGCTCCGGCGGTACCGAATCCAATAATCTCGGATCAAAAGAAGGCCAATGAGCTTTATCTGACGGCGCGGTCGCAGTTTGAAGCTGGCGACACGCGCGGCGCGATCGAGTCGTACCGGCAATCGATCAAACTCGAACCCGGCTCCGCGGAGGTCTTCCTGAACCTCGGTCACGCTTACCTGAAACTCGAGAAAGACGGCGACGCCATCAAGGCGTTCAAGCAATCAGTAAAACTGAATCCCGAAGTCGCGGAAGCCTATTACGGACTTGGCTTCTCCAGCTTCAGGGCCAACCGTTTCCGCGACGCCGCGGACGCCTTCAAGAAAGCGACGACGTTGAATCCCAAGCTGGCGAAGGCGCACTTCGGACTGGCAGTCGCATACCAGGAGTTGGAAAACGAGACGGGGTTGATGGAAGAGTATCGAATTCTCGAGCGGCTCGACACCAGCCTCGCGAAAAGACTGGCGACATCATTCCCGCAGTACAAGTTCTCATGCCGGCGCGGTGTGGGTTGTCCGTAATCGGTGTTTTAAGGAGTGGCAATGAATGATCGGTTTGTCGTACTAACAGGACATCTCAACAACTACCCGCTCTCGGATCTCATCGGGATCCTTCGTCATCAACGCAAGTCGGGACGCCTACTCATCGAATTTGCGAAAGGCCCGGCGACGTTCTTTTTTCAGAACGGCGAGCTGATTGACGCACGCATGAATGAGCTCAGCGGGCTGCAGGCGATCGTCGTCGCGATGGCCCAACCGGAAGCGGCGTTCAACTTCAATCCGTTGATCCAATCGTCGAAGCGGTCGATTGAGCCGTCGTTGCAGCGCGTGGTGTCGGAGTTGCTGGGATGTTGGGATGAAAGTGCGTTGCAGATCGAAGCGGCGCCGGTGGTCAGGGCGGTGCCTGTGCGACAAGAACCGCTGGCGCTCCCGCCTGCGCCGAGAACGTCGTCGTCGCTGGTCCAGCAACGTTCAGTGTTTCTGGTGGCGGCGGTTTTGATCGGAGTTGGTTTATCCACAGTGATTGCAGTCACGAATGGATTCAAGACTGAGGTTCCAACGGCGGTAGTCACAGCAGCTTCGCAGCCGGCGCAAATTACCGTAGCACCGCAACCAGAACCCGCTGCAAAACCAGTCCGTGTCCCGTCGGCGTCCAAAAAGAGGACCACCGAGGTCGCGGAAGTAAAACCCACATCGCAATCGGTCAGAGTCGTGATGCAGGTCGAGAACGGCCGTGTCTTGAACGCATCAATCGCTAACCCGAAAGCGGGCATGGAAAGTTACGAAGCGCTCGCACTGCGCATCGCGCGACAGCGCCGTTTTGCGCCCACGACGAACGGCGGTCAAACGGTCACCATTCCGGTTCGCCCGCAGCAATGAGCCACAAAGAGGCACAAAGAACACAAAACACAAAGCGGAAGCGCTTGAAGACACCCTCGACGGCGAGATGGCCGCTTTTGCGACTGTGTCTTTTGTGCCTTTTTGTGGCTAATGAAGAAAGGTATTCCGATGCTGTTTCTTGAAAGCAAGACTCTGAGCTACGCAGTTGAAGGCGACGCCCGCACGAAACTGCTGCAACAACTCCAGGAGCGAGAACTCACACCGCTGATCCGCTCGACGCGCCTGCGCTGCTTCGCAGACGTGCTGCTCGACGTCGATCAGGTGAGCGAAATCGAATCGTCGCTCTCGTCCTGGCGACCGACCACGATCGACGAACCATACGTTCGCGGCGATCTCTTCTGCTTTCACGACTACATCCTCTTCCTGATTTTCGAGCACGAACCCGTGGCGTTGATTCGCGCCGGCATCGTTTACGAAGCCCAGACTCCGGAACCCTTCCGCAAGCTCGACTCGTTTTGCGAGCAGATTCGCAGCTTGCTCAGCACGAATCAGAACGGCGACTTCCCACAGTGGGAACTCGGAAAAGCGTCGATGCCCCAGGGCTTCCGCACCTTCGTCGAACGACAGGACGCTGACTCGCTTTACACCAGTCTGCGAAAAGAGACGATGAGCAAACGCATCCTCGCCGCTTCGAAACTCGAAGATGAAGGCGCGCGCGTTTTTCTACGAACCGCGCGCAACGCGCACCAGGAGGGTTACGCAGCTAAACTTCTCACCGGCGACACCGAGTCCAGCAACATCCCAATTCAACGACTCGAAGACGCGGGTCTCGTCGAGCGCGAAGTTCAAATCAGTTGCCGCAAGACCGGCCACGCGCTGTTTCGACTTCCAAATCCACACGCGCTCGCAGTCGTCACGGTCAGCGATGCGACCTGTAGCGAGTGTGGCGCTCCCGTCGCGGATGAAAACGTCGAAGAGGTGATTGCGCCGACGCAGTTGGCGTCATCGTTGTTGGAAGACGGGTCATGGCTCGTCAGCCGGCTTCATTTTCTGCTGCGCGAAATGGGCGTGCCGGAACGCGAGATCGCGGTTGGCCCATCGGAAGGAAACGGCTACGGGCAGCTGATGGCGAACATCTGCGGCGAGTCGTTCCTGATCGTGACTCGCGACGGCGATCTGACGCCGGCATTTGCGCGTTGGGCCATCGATCTGGAGATCGACACCGAGGCGTCGCATCTCGTGCTCGTCGCGACCGGCCGCATTCATCGTGAAGCAGGCGTGTTGTTGCAGAACCACTCGCGACGGCGCGTCAGTGGTGGCCAGGATTTCGAAATGATACTCGCCGATGATGCCGCGACTGCGGGACGCGAGTTGGAAGCGGCGCTCGAACGAGTTTCGCAGCGCGTCGTCGCCGAACAACTCTGCGTGTTGGATAACAGTTTGGGTTTATCTGTAAGTCGTCTGGTCTTGACGAAGTTCAACTTGCTTCGAGCACGGGCGGTGGAAACGAGCCCGGAGGTCGTGACAGAAATGGAGCCCGAGTTTTCTGTGCCTGCCGGTCCGCTTACCCTGGCGGCGCGGGTGGGTGATGACCTGAGTGTGAACCACGAGCGTTGATGACGAAAGATGACCGATGACGAGCGCTGGAGTCGAGACGTAGCGACTCTGCGACGCGCCGCGGAAGAGTTAGCGCGGCGCCGCAACGGACTTCAGAAACCACGAGTCGTAAGCCCCTTTGAACAGATCGCGCATTCACTCGACGATCCGTCGGCGGAAGTGCGCCAAAAAGCCGTCCGCGAACTCTACGAAGTCGATCCCGATCAGGCGGCGACATTCGTGAACGACGCACTGCGCGACGGTTCGCCCGACGAGCGACGTCGCATCGGTACAGCGCTCGCCGATTCCGGTTTGCTCTACGAAGCAATTGAGGATCTGAAAGCCGAGAACCACGAAAGCTGTTATGGCGCGTTTTCGTTGTTGTTCCTGGTCGCAAAGGCGGGCGTCGTCGAACCTCTAATCTCAGTAATTGAAAACGATCAGACTGTCGAACTGGGTCTCGCGTTGATCAGATTGCTAGCCTCGAGTGGTGAGCCTGAAGTTGGTAATGCACTGCGACGACTAGCCGCAAACCTTTCTCTCGCGCCTGAAATTCGGCGCGCTGCCGGCGAATCCCTCACGTAAACACAAAAAAGGGAGCCACAAAAGGCACAAGACAGAGCCACAAAAGGCACAAGACAGAGCCACAAAAAGGCACAAGGCGGAGCCGCGAGGGGCGCAAGGCGGAGTCGGGAGGGTGCAAAGAGCAGCGCTTCAGTTTGCGGCTTTTGTGCCTTTTTGTGGCTCGATCTACTATCTGTATCAACCCATGCAATTCAAATTACATTCGGAATACGAACCCAAAGGTGATCAACCCGCCGCGATCGACGCACTGGTGCGTGGACTGAACGACGGCGCGAAAGACCAGGTGCTGCTTGGCATCACCGGCAGCGGCAAGACATTCACGATAGCCAGCGTCATTCAACGCATGCAGCGTTCGACCCTCGTGCTCGCGCACAACAAGACACTCGCCGCGCAGTTGTTTCAGGAGTTTCGTACGCTGTTTCCCGAGAACGCCGTCGAATATTTCGTTTCCTACTACGACTATTACCAACCTGAAGCGTACGTTCCCGCCGCCGACGTCTACATCGAGAAGGAAGCGATCGTCAACGAAGAGATCGATCGACTGCGCATGTCGGCAACGCGCGCGCTGTTCGAACGTCGCGACGTGATCGTCGTGGCGAGTGTGTCGTGCATTTACGGTCTCGGCGATCCGGACGCTTATTACGGTCTGCTGTTTTTTGTCGAACCCGGCGGCCGCATGTCTCGTGACGTCCTGCTCCAGCGTTTAGTCGAACTGCAATACGAACGTTCCGACGCGAACTTCCAGCGCGGCACTTTTCGCGTACGCGGCGATGTGATCGAGATCTTTCCGAGTTACCAGGATCAGGCTTATCGCATCGAGTTGTGGGGCGACGAGATCGATTCGATCTCGACTATCGATCCGCTGCTTGGTGAAGTGATCGAGCGCCACACGTCGCGCGTACCGATTTATCCGAAGACGCACTACGTGATGTCGCGGCCGACGATCAAACGCGCGCTCAAGACGATCAAGGAAGAGCTCGAGTGGTGGGAGCCGAAGTTGATCTCTGAAGGCAAGCTCGTCGAAGCACAACGACTGCATCAGCGCACGATGTTCGACCTCGAGATGATCAAGGAGATGGGTTTTTGCCGCGGGATTGAGAACTACTCGCGCCACCTGACCGGCAAGGAAGCCGGGGAGCCGCCACCGACGTTGCTCGACTATGTGCCGCGCGACACGCTGATGGTGATCGACGAGTCACACCAGTCGGTGCCGCAGGTCCGCGGGATGTTCGAAGGCGACCAGTCGCGGAAACGGACATTGGTTGAGTACGGGTTTCGTCTGCCGTCCGCGCTCGACAACCGGCCGTTGAACTTCAAGGAGTTTGAAGCGCGCATCGGTCAGACGATCTACGTCTCGGCGACGCCGGGTCCGTACGAGCTGACGAAAGCGAGTGGCGAAGTTATCGAACAGATTATTCGGCCGACTGGTTTGATGGATCCGGAAGTTGAGGTGCAGCCGGTTAAAGGCCAGATCGATCATCTGCTGGAAGAGTGCCGGCAGCGAGTCGAACGTCGCGAGCGGGTATTGGTGACGACGTTGACCAAGCGCATGGCTGAAGACCTGACGGAGTATTTCACGGAAGTCGGAGTGCGCGTTCGTTACCTACACTCTGATATCGAGACGCTCGAGCGGATCAAGATCCTGCGTGACTTGCGGCGCGGAGAGTTTGATGTGCTCGTCGGGATCAACCTGTTGCGTGAAGGTCTCGACCTGCCGGAAGTCTCGCTCGTTGCCATACTCGACGCCGACAAAGAAGGATTTCTGCGGTCTGAGCAGTCGTTGATCCAGACGATTGGGCGAGCGGCGCGCAACGCACGCGGGAAGGCGATCCTTTACGCTGATCGAATCACCGATTCGATGAAACGCGCGCTTGACGAGACCTCGCGACGACGTGCGATTCAGGAGATTTACAACCGCGAGAATGGGATCGTCCCCCAAACGATCGTCAAGCCGATCGAGGCGACGCTGATAACGGCTTCCGAAGCGGATTACTTCAAAGTGCCTTCGGAGGTTGAAGACATCGAGGACTACTCGCCCGAGAAGATTGAGGGAACGATTACGCGGTTGGAAGTGGAGATGCGCGGCGCGGCGAAGCGTTTTGAGTTCGAGCGGGCGGCGGAGTTGCGCGACCGCATCAAGGTCCTGCGAGAGCGTGAGCTCCAGTTTAATTAAATCCGTGTTAGTTAAATCCAACGACCTGCAAGATTATCTGACGGACGCGAGTTTTATCCGCGATGGATATGCTGACCGGGTGATGTTGCCCGACACGATCGACGAGGTTGCTGCGGCTTTGAGCGAGGCGAATCGCGATCGCACGCCGGTGACCGTGTCGGGGGCGGGGACGGGAACGGTTGGCGGTCGCGTTGCGTTTGGTGGGATTGTTTTGGCCACGGACCGGTTGAATCGGATCAAGCTGGTAGATTTGACGAATCTCACAGCGGTTGCGGAAGCAGGTGTGATTCTGTCTGACTTTCAACGATCAGTCGAGAGTGAGGGTCTGTTTTATCCACCGGACCCGACTGAACGCGGTTGTTTTCTGGGTGGCACCGTGGCGACGAACGCTTCCGGTGCGCGAACGTTCAAGTATGGGCCAACGCGAAACTACATCGCCGGATTGAAAGTAGTGCTCGCTTCCGGTGAAGTGCTCGACTTGAAACGAGGTGAGGTGTATGCCGATTCGGAGCGGCGCTTGCGGGTCGGCAAGACTATCGTCTTGCAATTGCCGAACCTTCGGATGCCCGCGACGCGAAAAAACGCGACGGGATATTTC
>DATJKO010000612.1:0-1987 GCA_035491355.1 Pyrinomonadaceae bacterium | reverse complement strand
TGCTGATCTGTCGGAATACTCTTGCTGCGCGACGGGTTCGGGTCGGCCAACGAGGGATCCGAGAGCAACGACTCCAACGCGCGGTAGCGCGCGAGTTCTGTCTGGCCCAACATCTCGACCTGCCCGGCGTCGAGCGGCAGCAAGTAGACGTTCTTGAGCAGATAGTTGTAGTTCTCAAGACCCATCGGTTTGAACGGGACCATTCCCGGCAGGCGCTGCTCCAGCCAGTCAGCAAACCCGTGGATCGACTTCAGCGCGGCATCACGCGCGGCGACGAGATTGTTCTTTTCCGGAGGCGAGAGATCTTTCGCCAGCGTCATCAAACTGTCGTTGAAAAGACCGTCCATCGAACGAGCGGAATCGATCGCGAGTCGCGCGTAAAGCTGAACCGGGCGCGTAAGGTTTGACTTCGCCTTTTCGATCATGAACGGCATCTGCTTCAGGCGTGCCGTCGCGGCGAGCGCCCGCACCCGCGGCGTGTCGTACTCCTTCTTCAACAACGAAAAGATCCCGGTGCTGCACTCGTTCACATAAAGCTGCGGGTCTGTCGCTTCCGAGTCCATCACGCGATTGGAAAACGCGACGCCCTCGAGTTGCGAACGAAACAGCAACCAATCGATCCGGTCGTCTTTGGACCAACTCGTCGCCGGCATTCGTCGCACTTTGTTCAGCAGATCCGTAACGTAGAGCCGTCTCGCCAACACCGCCGACAGCGCATAGTCCGTCAGCTTGTCGTCCCACGTGTGTAGCCCCATGTCACTCGACGCAGTCGGAAGATTTTGGTTCCGCCAGCGGTAATACTCGTCGGCCATCCGCTTTAACTCCGCGGGTGTTTGCGCTGTGACTGAAGTTAACGACACGGACATAAGCAGAATCAGTAGAAGGATTTTCATAGATTCGAAATTAGCGCACGAGCGTTGCGCTGTAGTCCGGAAAGCTTTGCGCGCTTCATCGCGCTACCACGAAAACGTTCGACGTAACCGTCGTGACTGAGTTCGACAATATCACGAAGTTCGACGTTTACGTTTCCTTCGCGCGGCGCAAAGCGCGGTTCGCTCGTCAGCTGTTCAAAACGGTTCCACGGGCAGACGTCCTGACAGATGTCGCAGCCATACATCCAACCGGAAAGGTTCTGTTCGATCTCCAACGGCAACACGGGCGCACGCAACTCGATCGTCGCATACGAGATGCACTTGTTTGAATCGACAACGTAAGGCTCCGGAATCGCGCCAGTCGGACAAGCGTCAATGCAGAGAGTGCACGTACCGCAATGATCTTCGATGCGTTCGACGTCGTACTCGAGTTCGAGATTGAGAAACAGCTCGCCGATGAAAACCCACGATCCGTACTCGGGCGTGATCACGTTTGAGTGTTTTCCCAACCAGCCGAGTCCCGCGCGCACGGCCCAGGCCTTGTCCATCACCGGTTGAATATCAACACAGACTTTACCCTCAGCACCTGGATGCTGTTCTTGGATCCACGAGAGCAACGCGCGCAGCTTCTGCACGACTACGTCGTGATAATCGTCGCCCCAGGCGTAGCGCGAGACTTTTCCTTTAGCCGGGTTTTCTTCGTGTTGTTGCGGGGTGTAGTAGTTGAGCGCGACGACAACCACCGAACGCGCTTCGGGAAAGATCTCGCGCGGACTGATCCGCTTCTCAACGTCGCGCGCCATCCACGACATTCCGCCGTGATAGCCGCGAGCCAGCCACTCTTTTAAGCGCCGCCCTTCTTCTTCGAGCGACGTGGCGCTGACAATTCCGATTTTGCTAAAGCCTTCGCCGCGTGCGTGCTCTTTAATCGCCTGGGAAGTGACTGCTCGCTGGTCTAAAAGACGCCCCGGATCGGTCGGCAAACTCATCCGCCAATGATAACGGATTACGGCGCCGATTGAAGCTTCTGCATCGTCACCGTCACGGTCGGCGTCTCACCGGCGGAGCGGCTGTAGGCGACCCAATAACCCGCCTTCGGATAGCGCACGATCTTG
>DATJKO010000611.1:0-3869 GCA_035491355.1 Pyrinomonadaceae bacterium | reverse complement strand
CGTGGACGTCCACTTTCAGCCATGCATGGCTGGTGACGATGCTCGCGGCCACCGGCGTGATCTGGGCGGCCGTTTACATGCTCTGGATGTTGCAGCGGGTGCTGTTTGGCGAGACCACGAATCCCGAAAATGCGCGTCTTCGTGACCTGAACGCGCGCGAGCTCGGACTGATACTGCCCCTGATGCTGCTGATGCTTTTCATGGGTGTTTACCCGCGGCCGTTTCTGGATCGTTCGAGGGCAGCCGTTGAATCACTACGCGCGCGCGTGACGCAGTCGCAGGGCGGAGGCTCGTTCCAGACTGCCAACCGGGACCGCACGACTGAATGAATCTCTTACTCGCACACTCAATGATGCCGATCATCAACTGGACGCTAATCGCGCCGGATGTCATCGTCTGCGCGGCTGCGGTGATCGTCATGCTGGTCGACGCCTTTGCACGTCCGACGCAACGCTGGATCACCGGCGGTATCGCTATGGCCGGACTCTTCCTCGCCGCCATTGCGACCGTTTTTCTCTGGTCGGGAACTGGTTCCGCCCTGGTCCGATCCGACGCATTCAACGGCATGATCGTGCTCGACGAGCTGCGCCTCGGGTTTACGTTAATCTTCCTGCTCGTTTCGTTTCTCACGTTGTTGATTTCGCATGTCTGGGTCGACAACGAACAACTCCCAGCCGGCGAGTTTCACTCACTGCTGCTGTTTGCGACTGTGGGTATGATGTTGATGGCTTCGGGCAACGATCTCGTGATCGTTTTTCTCGGGCTCGAAATCCTGTCGATCGCCACTTACGTGATGGCGGGATTCAGGCGCAGCGACGTTCGTTCAAACGAGTCGTCGTTGAAGTATTTCATTCTCGGCTCCTTCTCATCGGCGTTCCTGCTTTACGGCATCGCGCTGGTTTATGGTGCAACTTCAATTAGCGAGTCGGGGCCGTTAGGTCGTGTCGTTCCCGGCACAACAAACATTGCCGAACTCGCGAGCCGCGTCAACGATGCGCAGTACCCGGCGCTGATGTTTGCCGGCGTGGCGATGATGTTCGTCGGCTTTGGTTTCAAGATTGCCACCGCCCCTTTCCACGTCTGGACGCCCGACGTTTACGAAGGCGCACCGACGCCCGTCACGGCGTTCATGGCCGCGGGCCCGAAAGCCGCAGGCTTCGCGTCGTTCATGCGTGTGTTTGTTTTCGGTTTGCCGTTCGTTCTGTCGAGTTACAGCAACAACGGCAGCAATCTGCACCAGGCGTGGGTCGGCGCGCTCGTCGTCATGGCAATACTCACGATGTCGCTCGGCAACGTGGTCGCCATCGTCCAGAACAACGTGAAGCGAATGCTGGCGTACTCGTCGATCGCGCATGCGGGCTACGCGTTGATCGGGTGCATCGCCGCCGGTGCCGCCAACGATCCCGTGCAGCGCAACAAGGCCATCACCGGCGTCATGTTCTACCTGCTGACGTACGCGGTCATGAACATTGGCGCGTTCGCAGTCGTGCAGTTGATTGCCCGCAGCGGCGACCGTCGCACCTCGATTGAAGACTACAGCGGCATCGGATTCGAGTCGCCAGTTCTGGCGTTCTCGTTGAGTTTGTTCATGCTCAGTTTGCTCGGAATGCCGCTCACCGCCGGATTCATGGGCAAAGTCCTCGTGTTCGGCTCGGCTATTGACCAGAAGATGTATCCGCTGGTCGTCATCGGCGTGCTCAACACAGCGATCTCCGCCTACTACTATCTGCGTTTGATCATCGTGATGTTCTTCGGCGACCGCACAACTGCGTGGAGCGCGCCGCGGATTCCCGCAAGCGTCGCCCTGGCGCTGATCATCACAATTTTAGGTGTGCTGTATCTCGGTATCTTCCCGGGCCGCGTCATTAACGGCCTGCAGACCCGAATCGAATCTCAGTTCTTTACCGAGCGACTTTCCGGTACCAAGTGAAATTTTCCCGCAAAGGCACAAAGACGCAAAGAAGGCTTAAAGCTCTCCACGGTGTGCGCGTCATCCTGTGCGCCTTTGCGCCTTTGTGGGAAAAAACAGCGTGACGGCCGAAGATTACGCGCAACAGATCCAGGTAAAACTCGGCGAAACCTGGCTGCCGGGAATCTATCGCGAGCGAATCCTGCGGCTGCGCACGCGCTCTTACCATTTCGAAGCGGTAAATCCGAAAGCGCGCATCGTTATTCAACACACGCTGCTCGGAGTGGAGTTGAAAATCGGACGCCGGCGGCTCCTGTGCCCCGATCTGGCAACGGCGCGATACCTCGCGGTATTCGCACGGGCGGGGGTCACCGACGTGGCCGTTCCCTACGACATTACAAAGATTTCGCACTTAGCCGACGAATTGGACTCGTCGTGGTATAGAATGTTGCTGCTCGTTGAACAGGAGGCCGCGAAAGAGACCCCCAGAGCCCGGGGCCGGGTACGTGGCCTGTTAATTGCTACGGTGCGAGAAGAGATTTCAGCAGCGGGCGCTGGAACAAAGATGCCGGAGTTTAAGATTAAGAAGAAGTAAAGACTGAACCCCCAGGATAGAAATTAACGACACGACCCGATGAGCCAAGAACTTATTCCATTCCCCTTTACCCAGCAAACTTTTTGTCGCTATGAACCCGTCGAGCAGCGTATCGACGCCGCTCGCGTCCTGGTGCTCGACAGCCTGTTGCGCAACGAAGACGATCTGTCCGACATCGCGCGTCAGGACTGGGGTGCCATGCTGGCTGCCCAAATGCGTCGGGAGCGACTGATCGCGGGCATGGCGATTGAGAACATTCTCAACAATGTCTCGCGCCTGGTAAAAGACCCGACGAGCGAAGTCGCACACATTTCCGAAGTTGCTGAAGCGGCGGCGCGGTTCAAGCCCGATGCGATTGTCGTGAGTGGCACGCTGCGCGATTTTGATTACTACCAGGAATCGATCATCAACAGCTTTAGCCGCTTCATCCGTTCGACCAAGATACCGGTGCTGGCGATCTGCGGCGGTCATCAGTTGGTTGGTTTGAGTTTCGGCGCGCGGGTGATCACGCTGGACAAACTCGAGCAGCACGAACAACGTGTCGATCGGCCTCAGGAGTATCAGTATCGCTTTGTACGCATCACCGATCCTGACGATCCGATCTTCGAGAACATTGCGTGCGAACCGGTCGACGCGCCGACGAGCAACGGATCGAAGAGTGCGCGGATTCTTCGCGTGTGGCAGAACCATGGTTTGCAACTCGATCGCGTTCCGAAGGGATTTAAGCTGCTGGCCACGTCGTATCTCTGTCGCAACCAGATGATGGTGAAGCGCAGCGACGGACAACTCATCTACACGGTACAGTTCCATCTCGAAAAGTCGTTTGAAGACTGGAACAAGAACCGCACGCGCTGGGAGCATCCAAACGAGTCGCGCGACGGACGCATCCTCTTCGAAAACTTCCTGCTGATGGCTACGCGCTAGCGGTTGAGCTTCTCCCTTTGCGCCTTGGACCTTTGCGCCTTTGCGCCTTTGCGGGAAAACTTATTGAGACAGAAAGCAGGTCTCCCGCAAAGACGCAAAGGCGCAATGATTTGCCTCCCTTAACTGCGAAAACACTCTCCGAGGCCGCCCAAGATCTCGCTGCACGCGATGAAACGCTGGCGCAGATTCTCGCCACCCATGGCGCCCCTCCAATGTGGCGACGCCCAACCGGCTTCCCCACTCTCGTTCACATCATTCTCGAACAGCAGGTTTCACTGAAGTCGGCGAAGGCGATGTTGCTGCGGCTTCAGTCGGCGATCGACCCCTTCACACCCGAACGCTTCGTTCACCTCGGCGAATCGCACCTGCGGGGACTCGGGGTCACCCGACAAAAGTCAACGTATCTGCTTCACCTTTCCGGATCGATACTCAGCGGCGATT
>DATJKO010000610.1:0-13259 GCA_035491355.1 Pyrinomonadaceae bacterium | reverse complement strand
ATGGCAATTGCGATCACGCCGGCGAGAGTGGCGGCGCCGATCGCCGCCGTCGCGATCAGTGCGGCGCGCGCGGAGCGGCCGCTCGCAAGCATGATCGAGGCGACGGTGAAACCTTCGGGCATCTTGTGCAGGAGGATGGCGATAAAGACGAGCAGCCCGACTTTGAAGTTGATCAAAAACGCCGACGCGATCGAGACACCGTCGAAAAACGTGTGGATCCAAAGCCCGCCGACCGCTGTGTACGCGGCAGAGGGTCGCATGAACGACTCGGGATGGGTTTCCGCGCCGAAATGAAAGTGTGGCGCGAGTGTGTGCTCGAAGAACTGAATGGACAGATAACCGGCGAGTAGCAGGGTCATTGCCGGTAGGACGGCCCGTGCGCTGGGTTCGCCTTCCGCACTCCGCGTCCAGATGCCTATAGTTTCGGGAAGTATCTCGATAAAGATCGCTGCGAGCATGAAACCCGCGCCGAGTGCGACCAGGTATTTCAACGCCCGCTCGCCCCAACGGTGAGCGCCCGCCTTCACCAGGACGAGACCACCGACCACATTCGCCGCCGCAGCGAGCAAGCCAAACAGAAGAAGCGATGCCATTCGTGTGGTCGGGACTATACGTGTTTTAGAAGACGGATCTCAACAAAGATATGTGATCGCCTTCTGTATGCCCACGACTGGCTTACCTATTGACACGTTTGGGACGGGGACGTAGTATCCGGCACGGGTGGTCGAAAGTGGTCGGAAGTGGGTCCAACCTCGTAGCAACACCGATCATTGGTAAAACTTTTCCTTTTGGCCACTCACCAGCTCTCTCGTCAGGCCGAAAAATATGCTGCGAGGAAACTACACGGCACGAATTGATATCAAAGGCCGTCTCAAAGTGCCGACGGAGTTTCGGCGGCTGATCGACGAGAAACACGGCAAGGACTTTTATATCACGAGCCTTACCGGAGAGTGCGTTCGGATTTATCCCTTACCCGAGTGGGAGTCAATCGAACAGCGGCTCTCCCTATTGCCGTCGATGGATCCGGCGCGCAGAAAGTTCCTTGACAGAACGAACTACTTCGGACAGCAGGCAACGATGGACGGCCAGGGTCGAGTGCTGATTCATCCGTTGCTGCGGAAGAGCGCTGAGGTTATTGGCGACGTCGCGGTCCTTGGCTATCTGACGTACCTGGAAGTTTGGGAGCTCGACAAGTTCAAAGCTCGCCTCCTTGCCGATCCGTACACGGAAGAGGACGAGGCTGCGATTGCAAGATTAGGGATTTAGTGCTTTGTGCTTTGTGCTTGGCGCTTTGTACTTTGTACTTTGTACTTTGTGAATTGAGTAGTCTTTAACGTCTCGATGAAACGAAGTACCGCGGCAAAAAGACGACAAAGAACAAAGCACAAAGTACCAAGCACCAGGAAGATCTTTGAACGAGATCACGGGGCGGTGGTGATGGCTGCGCCTTTGGGGGGCATGGGCGCGCCCCATCGCCCCGTGCTGCTAAAAGAGACATTGACATACCTCGTTCCTGAACGAGGCGGTCTCTTTGTAGATTGCACGGTTGGGCTTGGCGGACACAGTGAAGCAATTTTGAATTCCTCCCCCGACACCCGTCTCCTCGGTCTGGATCTCGATCCCGCGGCGCTCGAATATGCGCGTCAGCGCCTCGCACCTTTCGGAACCAGATTCCGAGCCGTTCAGGCCAACTTTCGCAAAATCGATAGCGTTTTGCGCGAAGCCGGCGAAAGCGACGTAGCCGGCGTTCTTGTCGACCTGGGGGTTTCTTCATTGCAGTTTGATTCGCCGGAGCGGGGCTTTAGTTTTCGTTTCGACGCTCCTTTAGATATGCGGATGGATCCAACATCGGGACCAACCGCAGCCGATCTTCTTCAGCAACTTCCCGAAGCGGAAATCGCCCGGATCATTTTCGAGTTCGGGGAAGAGCGACACTCACGACGCATCGCTCGTCGCATCGTTGAACGTCGCGAACAAGGGCAGCCGGTTACCACAACGGCTGAATTGGCAGAACTAGCGCGACTCGCGACTGGCGGCGGACGCAAACGACAACAGATTCATCCGGCAACGCGCACGTTCCAGGCTTTACGCATTGCCGTCAACAGCGAGCTCGAAGGGCTGCGTGAGTTTGTCGAAACGGCAGTTGATCTTTTAGCACCCGAGGGGCGGTTTGCCGCCATCAGTTTCCACTCACTCGAAGATCGAATCGTGAAGCGGGAATTGAGACGTTTGTCGGGTCATTGCGAATGTCCTCCGCGCTTGCCGGTTTGTTCGTGCGGTGCGCGGAACGTGGTTGAAATCCTGACGCGACGTCCGGTGGCGCCCAGCGATCGCGAAGTTGACGAGAACCCCCGTGCACGCAGTGCAAAACTGCGAGCCGCCCGGAAGTTCTGACACGGATTCTGAAAATGAAACGTTTCCCTGAGTTTCAGCCAAATGCGAAAGTTCGGCGCGCGCGCGATGTTACTGCTCTGTCGCGACTCGCGCTGTTGTTGTTCAGTGGATTGATCCTCGCTGGTGGTTTTGTCTTTGCCGCCAAGCAGCACTTCGCCGCCGTCCAGTATGGTTACCAGAGCGAAGACCTGCGCACTGAACGCAAGCAACTGGTGGAAGAAAATCAACGGCTCGCGCTGGAAAAGGAGCGTGTAACCGCGCCTGACAAACTCGAGCCCGCCGCTCGGCGTCTGGGGTTGAAGCCGGCAACCGCAGGACAAATCGGAAATGTACAGGCCCAGGGGAAACTCAAAGGAAAATGAAAGCTGTCATTTTCCATTTTCCATTTTCCGTTTGTCATTTTTCATCTTCATTTGTGAGTTGTTCTCTCAATGAAAAATGAGAAATGACCAATGACAAACGGAAAATGAACTAGCGTCCTCATCACGCTTGTTCGGAAGGGAAACAAGTAGGTGATGCTGGCACGCCTGGTTGCCCAATCGAAATCCAGACCTGATGTTGCACTCGGCCGCGCGCTTTTAGTCGCGGCCTTTATTGGCTTCTGGATGCTGATCGTTATTGCCCGACTGGTCCATCTCCAGTTCTCCCAACACGAGACGCTCGCCGATCGCGCCCGACAGCAACAACAGAACGCCATCGAAACAACCGGACAACGCGGCGAACTGCTCGACCGCCAGGAACGACAACTCGCGCGTAGCGTCCAGACCGTTTCGTTGTTTCTCGATCCGTTTGGTCTCGACGTGCCGGCGCTGGAATGCACCGCGTCAGAACTCTCGAGTTCGCTTGGTTTGAACTATGCGGATCTCCTGAAAGACTTTCGCGACGCGAAAGCGGCGAACAAACGATTCGTCTGGATCGCGCGCCGTCTCGATGCCGATCAGGCCGGGAAGATCACTGCGCTTGGATTGCCGGGTCTAGGGTCTCAACTCGAACCAAAACGCTACTATCCAAATGGTCAACTCGCCGCTCATGTGCTCGGTTACGTGGGTGTCGACGGCAAAGGACTCGGTGGCGTCGAACAGTTCTACAACGCGAAGATCAGCGGCGAACCGGGACAGCTGTTTCTCGAGCGAGATGCGACGGGCAAGTCGTACGAGAGTCATGAAATCGCCTCGAAACCCGGTCAGACAGTCGTTCTGACGATCGATCAAACGATTCAGTATCAGGCGGAGCAGGCACTGAACGCCGCGATTGAACGTTCACACGCGAAGTCCGGAACGGTGATCGTGCTCGATCCGAAGAGCGGCGAGATTCTCGCACTCGCAAATGCGCCGTCGTTCGATCCAAACAACGTTGCGGCGACGAAAGCCGAAACGCGATCGAACTGGGCGCTGCAAAATATTTACGAACCAGGTTCGACGTTCAAAGTCGTCGCTTTCTCCGCGGCGCTCGAGAACCACCTCGTCAAGCCTGACGATCGGATCGATTGCCAGATGGGCGCGATCACGGTCGCCGGGCGTTTGGTCCACGATCACCACCCGTTCGGGTCGTTGACGATCTCCGAAGCACTCGAGAAGTCGAGCAACGTCGCGGCGATCAAACTCGGGTTACGCGTCGGCGACCCGACGATGTACGAGTACATCAAGCGCTACGGCTTTGGATCGAAGACCGGAATCGAGCTACCGGGCGAGACAGTTGGCATCGTGAGGAAAGTCGAACGGTGGCAGGCGTCGTCGATCGGATCGATCGCGATCGGTCAGGAAGTCGGCGTGACGCCGGTGCAGATGGTGGCGGCGTTTGGCGCGCTGGCAAATGACGGCGTACGCATCGCGCCACACTTGATTCGGGAAGTTCGCAACGCGGAAGGCGCAGTCGTGTATCGCGCCCAACCCGAACAGCATCGCGTGATCAGTGCGCAGACTGCGACCGCACTTCGCGGCATGCTCGAAGGCGTGACGTTGACTGGTACTGCCAAGAAGGCGCAGTTGGACGGTTATTCCGCCGCCGGCAAGACCGGCACCGCACAGAAGATCGATCCGCGTACGAAAGCGTATTCGTCGACGAAGTTTGTCGGGTCGTTTGTAGGCTTTGCGCCGGTGAGCAATCCGCAAGTCGTGATCATCGTCGTGATCGACGAGCCCGCCGGTGCGTATCACGGCGGCGATGTCGCAGCGCCTGTGTTTCGCGAAGTGGCCGAACAGATCCTGCCGGGGCTGGGCGTGATGCCGGACATTGAAACGAAGTCGGCGCCACAGTTGGTCGCGCAAGTTCCCGACGATCCGGAAAAGGCCGCCAAGCTGCGCGAAGAGCAGGAGAAAGCTGAACAGGAGCGGCAGGCCACATTGCCGACCGTGGACAGCAACGGCGGACGAAGCGGTGAAGTTGTCTACGCAGTCGCGACGAAGAGAGCGATGCTGATGCCTGACTTGCGCGGTCGCAGTGTGCGCGACGTCGCGCGGACCTGTGCGCAGCTCGGGTTGCAGGTCGAGGCGCGCGGCGAAGGAAAAGTATTCAAACAAAGCCCTGCTGCGGGCTCGGAAGTGAGCAGCGGGCAAACCATTTACGTCGATTTCGGAAGAGTTCAATGACGCTGCCAACCCGGACGATAGATGAACAGATCTTTAAAGATGACGTACACTGTCGCATTGCTGACTGTAGACGACGGCTCCGCAGCCAGCGGTCAACTCTCCGGACGCAAAATCATCCCCCACGACAAAACCTGGACGAACCCTCGCAGGCTCGCGCACAGCAACAGCTAGAGGAGCGAGAAGAGGCACTAATCACGTGAAGGTTGGGGAAGCCGCAGGTTTGATGGGCGCGCAAGCGACGAGCATAAGCGCCGAGTTGTTTGACAAACAGATTACTGACTATTCGATCGATTCGCGTTCTGTGGGCGCGGGCGAACTGTTCTTTGCGCTTTCGCAACCGGACTACGTCCGCGCCGGTTTTAATGGTGAGTTTGTCGATGGACATACGTTCATCGCCGAAGCGTTCGCGAAGGGTGCTATCGCCGCTGTCGCGCGCGCGGATAGCTTTAGTGCTAACCCGCAGCTCGAGGCTCTTCGCGGTCGGTTGTTGCTGGTCGAAGACGCAATCGCCGCTCTGCAACTACTCGCGCATCGCGTTTACACGGCATGGGGCCGACCGGTTGTCGCAATCACCGGCAGCGCCGGCAAGACGACCGCGAAAGAGTTAACCGCGCATGTTTTGAAGAGCGCCGGTCATCGCGTGTTGAAGAGCGAACGCAATTACAACAACGGTCTGGGACTGCCGTTGTCGGTGCTGCGAATGGTGAGCGAGGATCGTGAGCCGGATCAGTTTGATCTCGCGGTATTGGAAATGGGCATGTCGTCGCCGACGCACGAGATTCAGCGGTTGTGCCGGATCACGCCGCCTGATGTGGCGGTCGAGTTGCTGGTGGCGCCGGTCCATCTCGAGTACCTCGGATCGATCGAGAACATCGCCGCCGCGAAGGCTGAATTGATCGAGGGTTTGAAACCGGAAGGCATTGCGGTGCTCAACGCAGACGACGAGCTGGTGATGAAGATGCGCGAGAAGCACAGCGGACGCGTGCTGACGTTTGGGATCGACAACGCCGCCGATGTTTCGGCGACTGACGTCGACACCAGATCGCTCGGGCAGATCTCGTTTCGTTTGCGCACGCCGTTAGGTGAAGCGCAGGCATCACTGGCGATGAGTGGCCGTCACAACTTGAGCAACGCGTTGGCGGCGTCAGCCGTGGGCACGGCGTTCGACGTCCCGACGGAAGAGATCGCCGCGGCTTTGAAGACGGCACAGTCGCCGAAGATGCGCGGTCAGATATTCGATTTCGCCGCCGGGTTCACGGTCATCGACGACTCGTACAACTCGAACCCGCGATCGTTGCTGAACATGGTGCGCACCATGGTTGACGCGCGTCAGGGACGAAAGCGATTGATCGTGATCGCCGGCGAGATGTTGGAACTGGGTCCGGATGAAGCTTCGCTGCACCGCAGTGCCGGACGCGAGATTGCTGAAACTGGCGTGAACATGGTTTGGGGAGTTCGTGGTCTCGGGAAAGAGATCGCGGCAGGCGCGTCGGAAGGTGGCGTCAACGCGACCAGGTTTTTCAATTCGTCCGAAGACGCAGCCGCGGAAGTTGTTAAGGAGGTGAAAGAGGGAGACCTGGTTTTGATCAAAGGATCGCGCGGTGTTGCTACCGACAAGATAGTGGCCGCGTTGCGCGAACGTTTTCCGTTGGCGGGTGAAGAGTGAAGTTCCCGCAAAGGCGCAAAGACGCAAAGGAAAACAAAGCAGAGAACGCCACGAGAACAAGGCAAAGCTCAAAGTACAAAGCACAGAGTACAAAGCAAAGTACAAAGCTTTGCGGGAAAACAAGACGCTGAACTGAGATGATCTACTACTTTCTTTACGAGCTGGTTTACAACCACTTCAAAGACAGGGATTGGTATCTCATAAAGGCGCTCAACGTCTTTCAGTACGTCACGTTTCGTACTGCCTACGCGACGATAACGGCGTTGCTGATCTCGCTCTTCTTTGGCGGCAAATTGATCGAAGCGCTGCGCAAGTGGAACATCGGACAACAGATTCGCGAAGAAGGCCCGCAGGGTCATCAGGTCAAACGCGGCACACCAACGATGGGCGGTGTGCTGATCGTCGGCTCGGTGCTGATCTCGACTTTGCTGTGGGCCAAGCTTTCGAGCATCTACGCCTGGACGGCGATCGTCGCCACGCTGCTGTTCGCCGCGGTTGGCTTTATCGACGATTACTCGAAGATGGCTAAGCAGCGCAGTCTCGGGTTGACTGGTCGCCAGAAGCTGTTGGCCCAGGCGTTAATAGCGGTGGGTGTTTGGGCAGTGCTTTACGTGACGACGAAGTATTCGTGGAACGTGAGTATTCCTTTTTTCAAGGCTACTTCGGACCCGACCTCGGCTGGAAAGACGTTTATCGGTCCGTACCTGTATTTGATCTTGATTGGAGTGGTGCTGCTCGGTTCGTCGAATGCGGTGAACCTGACGGACGGACTGGACGGATTGGCGATCAGCGTGACGTTTATCGCCATGAGCGCCTTGACGGGATTCACGTATCTCAGTAGCGATGCGCGTTGGGCGGGCTATCTCGACCTGACACACCGGCCAGAAGCAGCGGAGTTGACAGTCTTTTGCGGAGCGATGGCCGGCGCGAGTCTTGGGTTTCTCTGGTACAACGCGCCGCCCGCGCAGGTGTTCATGGGAGACGTAGGCAGCCTCGCCATTGGCGGGGCGATGGGAACGGTCGCGGTGCTCACGAAGCAGGAGTTCATGTTGTTGATGGTGGGCGGCGTGTTTGTGATCGAAGCGCTGTCAGTGATGCTTCAAGTCAGCGTGTTCAAGATGACGAAGCGCACGACCGGTACCGGGCGGCGATTGTTCAAGATGACGCCGCTGCATCATCACTTCGAGATGCAGGACTGGCGCGAGTCGAAGATCGTTTTTCGGTTTCTAATCTTGGCGATTCTGTTTGCGTTGCTGAGTCTCTCGACGTTGAAGCTTCGGTAGCACAAGAGGCACAAGAGCAAGCCACAAAGAGGCAGATGCTAAAAGAGTGTAAGTGGAGTTAAGCGGGAAGAAAGTTTTGATAATTGGCGCGGCGCGGAGTGGGATTGCCGCGGCGCGATTCCTGGTCGAGCGGGGTGCTGTCGTTGCGCTTAGCGATAAGAAGCCGTTGGACCAGTGGACGCCGGAAGCGCAGGCCTTGAAAGATTCGGGAGTGGGTTTGTTGCCCGGCGAGCCGCCTGGTTGGTTACTCGATCAGATCGAGCTGGTGGTGGTTAGTCCGGGAGTTCCGGCGAACATCATTCCGATTCGTTATGCGGAACGAGCAGGTGCGGAAGTCATTGGCGAGATCGAACTCGCCGCACGTTATTTGAAAGGTCGAATCGTTGCGATCACCGGCAGCAACGGCAAGACCACGACGACGTCGCTAATCGGCGAGCTGTTACGTGAGGCGGGTTTGCCCGGCGTGCAGGTTGGCGGAAATATCGGCAAGGCGTTGATCTCGATGGTTGAAGATTCGCGTGACGATGGTTGGACCGTCGTGGAGTTGTCGAGTTTCCAGTTGGAGACCATCAGGACATTTCGACCTTCGATCGCGATCGTTTTGAACGTCACACCAAACCACATGGATCGGTACGAGACGTTCAATGATTACGCCGCCGCAAAGCATCGCATCTTCATGAACCAGACCGAAGACAATGTGGCGGTGCTGAATGCGGATGACCCGACGGTGGCGTCGTGGGCGAGTGGGCTGCGAGCGCGGGTGATGTGGTTCAGCGTCCGGAAAGAGTTGGGCGATCAGGGTGTCTGGTTAAGTGGCAATGAGTTGATGTTCGGCGATCAAATTCTATTGAACGTCGATGAGTTGAAACTGCGCGGAATGCACAACGTCGAGAACGTGGCGGCGGCGTTTGCCGCGGGACTTGCAGCGGGCGCGTCGGTGGATTCGATGGCAGCGACGGCGAAACAGTTCAATCCCGTCGAGCACCGGTTGGAGTTTGTCGCGGAGATCGAAGGCGTGCGGTTCTACAACGACTCAAAAGCCACGAGCGTTGATGCAACGCTGAAGGCACTCGAGGCTTTTGCGAACGACAGCGGAAAGGTCGTGTTGATACTCGGCGGCCGCGGAAAGAAGGCGCCATACGAACCACTCGCATCGCTCGTGAAAGCGAAAGTTCGCAAGTTTGTATTGATCGGCGAGGACGCCGAAACGATTGCGAAAGAATTAGGTGACTTTGGATCTTTTGAATTCGCGTCCGACATGAACGACGCGGTAACACGCTCGTTCAAGTCAGCCGAAAAAGGCGACGTTGTATTGCTCGCGCCTGCGTGCGCGAGTTTCGATATGTTTGAGAGTTTCGAACACCGCGGCAAGGTGTTCAAAAGTGCAGTAGGGGATCTGAAGTAGGCATGGCACGGAAGCTCGCACCAGACAAATGGCTCTTCGCCGCGACGGTCGGACTCGCGTTGTTCGGCGTCGTGATGGTCTACAGCGCGTCCGCCGTGATCGCACAACAGGAGAACCAGAATCAGTTTCACTACGTCATCAAGCAGGGTGTTTGGGTAGGGATCGGGTTCGGCGTGATGTTGCTGATGATGCAGTTCAACTATCAACTGCTGAAGAACCGTCGCCTGGTGTACGGCTTGTTGTTCGTTTGCTCGATCGCGTTGATGAGTGTCTTTGCGTTCGGCGCGGTGAACGGCGCACATCGCTGGATAAAGCTGCCCGGCTTTTCGCTGCAACCGTCGGAGGTGTCGAAACTCGCGCTAATCATCTTCCTCGCGTACGTCCTCGAGAAGCGCGCGGGTGAGGAAGGCGACTTCTTTCGAACGTTTTTGCCGTGCGGCGTGGTGACAGCGTGGCTTGCAGCGTTGGTCGTGATCGAACCCGACTTCGGTACCGCGATGATGCTGGCGCTGATCTTCACAGCCGTCATTTACACGGCTGGCGCGCGCGTATTGCACCTGGCGATGGCCGCGGCACCGGCGCTCATAGTGGCAGCGGGTTTGTTGATCTTCGTGCCGTTTCGGATGAAGCGACTGATTGTCTTCCTCGATCCGTGGGCCGATCAGCAAGGAGCGGGATTTCAGGTGGTGCAGTCGTTGATCGCGATCGGTTCGGGTGGCGCGAATGGGCTGGGGTTCGCGCAGGGAAAACAGAAGATGTTGTTTCTGCCATTTGCGCATTCTGACTTTATCTTCGCGGTGATCGGCGAAGAGCTCGGGCTCGTCGGTGCGATAGCGGTTGTGGCGATGTTTGCATTGTTCCTCTGGCGTGGAGTGCGGACCGCGTTACTCGCGCCGGATCGTTTTGGAATGTTGTTGAGTCTCGGAATTGTGGCGTGCATCGTGGCCCAGGCACTCTTCAACATCAGCGTCGTGCTTTCGCTGGTGCCGACAAAAGGGATTCCGCTGCCGTTTATTTCGTACGGCGGCTCATCGCTGGTGCCGACGCTGGCTGCGGTCGGGATTCTGCTGAACGTGTCGCAGCACGCGAGCGGAAACATTGCCGACTTTAGATTGCCGATTGCCAACTTGACTAAGAAGTTCGAAGGGCGGGTGAATCGGCGACCAGCAGTTGGCAACTTGTAATGAGAGTACTCATTGCTGCCGGAGGCACTGGCGGACACATCTATCCGGGCATCGCAGTCGCGCAGGAGATCCTGCGACGCGACGCTGATTCGAAAGTACGGTTCGTCGGCACGGCGCGCGGACTCGAAACACGGCTGGTGCCACAGGCGGGATTTGAGTTGTCGCTCATTGACAGTGCGGGTTTGAAGAACGTCGGTCGCATCGCGCAGATGCGCGGGGTCGTACTCCTGCCGAAAAGTTTTCTTTCGGCGTTGAATCTGATTCGGCAATTCAAGCCGGATGTTGTCGTCGGCGCAGGCGGGTACGTTTCCGGGCCGGTGGTGCTGATGGCCGCGATGACGAACCGACGCACGCTGGTGATGGAGTCGAATGCGTTGCCGGGATGGACCAACCGCGTGTTGGCCCGTTTCGTCGATGGTGCCGCTGTTTCGTTCGAACAGGCGCTGCCGTTCTTTCGCGGTAAGGCAGTTGTGACGGGAAACCCAGTGCGCCGAGAGTTCTTTGAGATACCACCGAAGCACCGCGAGCCAGGGAAATTCTCGTTGCTGATCTTTGGCGGTTCGCAAGGTGCGCGAGCAATCAACGAAGGAATGATCGCCGCGTTGCCGTCGTTGTCGAGTTTGAAATCGAACCTGCGGATCAAGCACCAGACGGGTCCGGCGGATCTTGAAAAAGTGAAGGCGGCATACGACGCAGCCGGTTGGAACGAACAAGTGGAAGTGCGCAGTTACATTGACAACATGATGGCCGACTTCGCCGCCGCGGATCTAGTGATTTGTCGCGCGGGAGCGACGACGACGGCGGAACTGATCGCCGCGGGTAAGGCGTCGATCATGATTCCATTTCCGTTCGCCGCTGACGATCACCAGCGAAAGAACGCGGAGGCGTTGGAGGCGGCGGGTGCTTCGCGAATGATCTTGCAGCAGGATTTGAACGGCGAGCGATTGGCGAATGAAATCGGTGTTTTAGCAAACGCGCCTGAGGAATTGAATCACATGGAAGAATCGAGTCGAAAACTAGCTCACGGCGACGCCGCGGTCAGCGTGGTGAACATGATCGAACAGTTGAGCCACAAAAAGGCACAAAAGACACAAAGCACAAAGAACTAAGTACAAAGAACTAAGTACAAAGAACCAAGTACAAAGTACAAAGCACACAGCACCAAGGCGATAGGCCGAAGGCCAAGCAAATGTTTCGCAGAATTCAACACGTTCATTTCGTCGGGATCGGAGGCATCGGCATGTCCGGCATTGCCGAGGTGCTGATCAATCTCGGCTTCCGCGTTTCCGGTTCCGACCTGAAGCGCTCGGCCGTCACCGATCGACTGCAAAAAATGGGCATTGAATTTTCCGAAGGTCACGTCGCCGAGAACGTTGGACAACCGCACGTCGTCGTTCGCTCGACTGCCGTCCGCGACGACAATCCCGAGATCGTTCAGGCGCAGCGAAGATCGATTCCGGTGATCGCGCGTGCCGAAATGCTCGCCGAGTTGATGCGACTGAAGCCACACACAGTGGCAGTCGCGGGCTCGCATGGAAAGACGACCACCACGTCTATGGTTGCAACCGTACTTGGTCACGCAGGACTCGATCCGACGATGGTCGTCGGTGGCGTGGTCGGCGCTTTTGGCTCGAACGCGCACCTCGGAACAAGCGACTTGATGGTCGTCGAAGCTGACGAGAGCGATCGCTCGTTTCTCATGCTGACGCCGACGATCGCCGTCGTCACCAACATCGATCGCGAGCACATGGACTACTACCACGACATGGACGACGTGCGGACCTGCTTTGCGAACTTCGTCAACAAGGTTCCGTTCTACGGTTCGTCCGTGTTGTGCCTCGACGATCCGAACGTGCAAGCGATCATTCCGCTGCTGGAACGACGCCGCATGACCTACGGGCTCAGCGCGCAAGCGGATGTCTCGGCGCACGGCATTCGTCACGACAGTAACTTCGGATCGAGCTTCAATGTGTGGCGCGGTTCGGACGTCGTCGGCGAGATGGTCCTGCGCGTGCCTGGCGTGCACAACGTTTACAACGCGCTCGCCGCGATCGCAGTTGGGTTCGAGTTGGAAGTCCCGTTTGACAAGATCGTCGAAGGGTTGCACAGCTTCAACGGCGCGGGACGACGCTTCCAGGCGAAGGGTGAAGTCAACGGTATTCTCGTCGTCGACGACTACGGACATCACCCGACTGAAATCCGCGCGACGCTGGCCGCCGCAAAACTCGGTTCGGGCGGGAGGCGGATCGTGGTGCTGTTCCAACCGCACCGCTACTCGCGCACACACGATCTGATGCAGGAGTTTGCGCGTTCCTTCAACAACGCCGACGTGCTGTTTATTACCGACATCTACGCGGCGAGTGAAGATCCCATCGAAGGCGTCACAGCCGAAGCGCTGACGAACGCGATCAAGCGCTTCGGTCACAAGGACGTCAACTACATCGGCGATCTTGAAAACGCCGCGCCTGCCTTGCGCGAGTGTGTTCAGCCGGGCGACCTCGTGTTGACGTTGGGGGCGGGAACAGTGAATCGCGTGAGTGAGCAGTTATTGAATTTATTGCGAGACTCTTAATTGACTGAAGTAGCACAAAACGAGTTGGCAGAGCGCGATCGAGCGATCGAGAAGATCGCCGAGCGCCTCGGCGTGCGCGCGGAACGTGGACGTCGTTTCGCGGAGCTTACGAGCCTGCGCGTCGGCGGCGCTATCGACTGGGTTATCTCGCCGAAGACTGAAGCGGA
>DATJKO010000609.1:0-2935 GCA_035491355.1 Pyrinomonadaceae bacterium | reverse complement strand
CTTCACGATTATCGATGCACCCATCGAGCGATCGTTGGAAGACGCGATCGCAGCTTATCGCGCCGGCAATCACCAGATGCTGTTTCAGATGTAAACATGTTGCTGAGTGCCATCATCCCAACCTGGAACCGAGCGCATCTTGTGTGCGACGCAATTAACAGTGCTTTGAATCAGCGGCCGGGTGACGTTGAGGTGATCGTTGTTGACGATGCATCAACCGACAACACAGCGGCGCTAATTCAAGACACGTATGGCGAGTGCGTGCGCTTATTGCGGCTGAGCCAGCGAGGTGGCGCAGGCGCGGCGCGCAATGCCGGTGTGGCACTGGCGCGAGGCGAGTTCGTCGCATTCCTCGATTCCGATGACACCTGGCTGCCCGGAAAACTTGATGCTGAGTTGCGTGTGTTCGAACATTTTCCCGAGGCCGAGGCGGTGTTGTCGGACAGTCAGAACTTCTTTGAGCACCAGCCGGACGGCCCGAGTCGCTTCGTACAAAACGGTCTGCTTGCGGCGACGCGCGGCGAGGTTCGTTGGGCCAACGAATGCGATTGGCTGTGGACGAATAGTACGAACACCGTTCACACCTGTTCAGTCACCATGCGTCGTGAAGCTCTGACCGGGCTCGCCCCAAGGTTGTTCGCGGAAGATCTCGACTGCTGCGAGGACTGGGAGTTTCAGATGCGCGTCTGTCATCAGTGCCGCGTTATTGTCCTGCCGAAAGTCCTGGCGCACGTGCGACGTTTCGACGACAACTCGCGCAATGGTCGCGGCATTCCCGGACGGCAGTCGACAACGGACCAGGAGATGAGGCTGTTGCGCGATCGGTTGACCGTAATGCAACGCGCGTCGTGGTTAAGAGATCTCGATTCGCCCCTTGCGTCCGAACTCGAGCGGTTTCGCAGGCAAACAGCCAATAGACTTTCTGAGTTGCACGAATAAAGGCAGATGATCATCGAGGAAGTTCACCTTTGGCGCGGTTCACCCGAGCAGCGGGCGCTGCGGTCGCAACGCGTGAAGACCACGCAGTTCGCCTACTTCGATCGGCAACTCGACCATCCCGATTGGCGCGGCAAGTCAGTGCTCGACTTCGGCGGCAATCGCGGAAACATGTTGCTTGAAACCGACTGTCCGATTCGACAGCAAAATTACTACTGCGTCGACGTAATCCAGGACGCGATCCGCGACGGCCGCAGCATGTTTCCCGACGCGCACTGGTCGCACTACGATCGGTACAACTGTTCGTTCAATCCCGAAGGTAATCGCGATCTGCCGATTCCTGATTTCAGACGCAAATTCGACATTATTCTTGCCTATTCTGTGTTCACGCACACGACGCTGGAGGAGATGAAAGACCTCGTCATGCAGTTGGAGACGAAGCTCGCGCCCGGCGGCTCGCTGGCATTTACGTTCATCGATCCGCATTGGAACCAGAATCTTAAGTGGCGTCTTGAGCGGTCAAGTCCGGGAATCGATCCTGGCAAGCTGTTAGCGTCGATCCGAAACGCGCGCTGGTGTTCGCTGGTAAATGATGAATTGTTTATCGAGAGCAACGGGCAGTGGTCCAACGAGAATGACTCGTGCCTGAGTTATCACGTCTTCTACACGGAAGAGTATCTGCGTGAACAGTTTCCGCATGCGCTGATCCGACCCCCCGTCAACAATGAAATGCAGCACTGCTGCATCATTCATAAATGATTTCATTTCCCGAGAAATCAACGGTCAGAGTCAGTGAGACACTTGCCCGCGAACTGCTGCGCGCGGCGGAAAGTCTCCCGCAATACGACAACCGCGAGTTTTATTCAACGTCGCTGCAGGCATCGGTGCTCGCCGGCGTGCGTGCTGCGGCGCACGACGCGTTCGATTCACTGATCGATGACATCAAGCAGCGACTCGCTAGCTGGCCCTACTGCGCGCTCGTTAAGGGCCTCGATTTCGATCCGGGAAACAAAGTCTTCGTCGCAATCAATCGTGCCTTTGGAGAGTTAGTCGCGCGGCCGTATGAAAAGCCCCGTGCACAACTCGTGCATTACATCCAGCCGTCAACCGACCTGATGTCTGCGCGCGGCGGTCACGAAAGCGAACGATTGCATACTGACACGGCCGACTGGGAACCGCCGGTCGAACTGATCTCCATGATCTGTGTGCGCGCCGATCCCGACGGCGGTGGTCGCTCGCGCATCCTCGACGTCGACTCGATTCGCAGCGAGGTGAACGAGCGATTAGGCAGCGCAACACTGCAACAGTTGGAAACGGAAAGCGTTCCCTGGCAACTCGCGAGCTACTGCGGCGGGGGCGTCCAGTGGAGACCGATACTGACCGAGTCGAGCGTCTGTTGGCGTCGCTACACTATCGATCTCGCCCTCGATTCGACCGGCGCAAAGCTGTCCGACACGATGCTGAGATCTCTGGAACAGTTCGAAGACCTGATCTCCACCACGCCGCGCACGCTCGACTTCCTGATGCGTGAAGGCGAGCTGTTGTTCTCGAACAACCGGCGCACGATTCATGCGCGCACGCCGATCGCCGCCGGCGCGGCCTCAGATCGTTTGATGATTCGCAGTTGGATTAGAACAGGAAACTAACAGGATGCAATTCGCACAAGTTTGCGATCGAGTGGAAACCAAGAGGGGCGAGACCGATGGCAAAGGGCTCATCGGCACGTGGATCAATTCAAACCTGGATACGAACAGTATTGCGCGCGTCAAAATCACCGACGCGAACGGCAAACTCCAGCTTCAGGTACTCGCGATGGGACCGGATGGTTTGATCGATTGGGGCACGGTTGAGGCGAAGGTCTTTGCTGCTGGACCAGCGTCGCACACGGGAGCCGGCTTCGCCGCGGTTTTCGATTTTGGCTTCGCGGAGACACGGCTCCAGGCGATGATCATGAAAGGCCTGTTGGTGTTGGCCCAGTTTCACCTTTTCAAGGACGACA
>DATJKO010000608.1:0-2029 GCA_035491355.1 Pyrinomonadaceae bacterium | reverse complement strand
TTCTAACTTGCCCGACGAGCTTACCGTGCAACGATTCTTCATCAAATCGCCGGTGTTTCCGTTCGCGAAGTTTCCCGGGGTCGATCCGATACTCAGTCCCGAAATGCACTCGACCGGTGAGGTGATGGGCGTCGGCGAAACGTTCGGCGAGGCTTACGGCAAGGCGATGAAAGGCGCGGGATTGAGTCTGCCGCGAAAAGGCAAAGCGTTCCTGAGTGTGAAAGACGCTGACAAAGGTACCGCCGTGTTGCTCGCGCGCAAGTTGGACCGACTCGGGTTTGACGTCGTCGCCACGCTCGGCACCAGCGCGCGGCTGCGCGAAGTCGGGTTGAAGGTTGAAGACGTTTTCAAAGTCAACGAAGGCCGGCCGAACATTGCTGACCTGATCAAGAGCGGTGAGATATCGCTGATCATCAACACGCCGTTGGGCCGTGTGTCGCGTTTCGACGAACAGGCGATTCGGCGCGCGGCGTTGCAATACAACGTCCCGTGCGTGACGACGATGACTGGCGCGCGAGCGCTGGTCGAAGCCATCGTATCTGACGATGCGCATGCGACTCCGAACGTCCGCTCGCTCCAGGAGTTGCACCAAAAGCGCGATACGGTGGACGCGGTTTCATCAGTGGGAGACTGACCAAGGTGGAAATCAATTCTCACGAAACGATCCGGCGCATACTCGATGAATGCCGGACGATTGCTGTGGTTGGACTGTCGTCCGATCCCTCGCGTCCGTCACACGGCGTGTCGGGTTACATGCGGCGACAGGGTTATCGAGTCATTCCTGTAAATCCAAACGAGACTGAAGTCTTTGGCGAGAAGGCGTATCCGGATCTCGCTGCCGTGCCGGAGAAGATCGATCTCGTCGATGTATTTCGCCGTTCGGACGAGGCAGGGAAGGCGGTCGACGAGGCCATCGCGGTGGGCGCGAAAGCGGTGTGGTTGCAGGAGGGCGTCATCGACCGCGGCGCCGCGCAGCGAGCGTTGGATGCGGGCTTGCTCGTGGTGATAGACCGGTGCTGGTTGAAAGAGCACATTCGAAACAGCAAGTAGTTTATGAGCACGCGAATCCGGGCAGTGGTGATTACAGTCAGTGATGCTTGCGCGAGTGGTCATCGCGCGGACACGTCAGGGCAGGCGCTGGTGGAGCTACTGAGCGATCTGGGTGCTGAAATTGCGGAAAAGATAATCCTCTCCGACGATCTCGATCCCCTCACGCGCACGCTTCGTGAAATATGTCAGCGTGGCGACGTGAATCTAATCGTCACGACCGGCGGCACCGGTCTTGGACCACGCGACAACACCCCGGAAGCGACGTTGAACGTGATCGAACGCGAAGCGCCGGGGATGGCGGAAGCAATTCGTGCCGAGTCGTTGAAGGTCACGCCGATGGCGATGATCTCACGCGGTGTTTGCGGTGTGTGCGGTGGGACGCTGATCGTTAATCTGCCGGGCTCGCCGAAGGCTGTGAAAGAGAGTTTCGCAGTTGTTAAGCCGGTGTTGGGACACGCTGCCGATTTGCTGGCGGGCAAGACGGGCCACTGAAGTTTTCCCGCAAAGGCGCAAAGAGAGCAAACTAAGTGAGACATCAAAAACCGTAAGAACGGTGAACCGACCTGCCTGGCTTTCCTTTGCGCCTTTGCGCCTTTGCGGGAAACTTAAACACTAATCCGCACCTTACAGTGGAAAGCCTCTTCAAACAGGTCCAACCTGCGTTCCGCTAACTCCAACTCGTGATCGCATTCGGTAGCACTGGCGAGTTGAATGTGAAACACATTGCGAACCCGCTTGCATTGCACGTCCTTAACGCGATTGTCGTGTCGCCGATCCAACGCGTCTGCCACGCGCAGTATGCCTGCCAGGCGGCAGATCGTGTCACGGTCGGTCGCACTCAGCGACATGTAATGTGAGTGACGTTGCTTCGGTCGCGAACCCCGATGATACCGGGCGATATTCGCGATCACGCCCCGCTCGCCTTCAGAAAAGCCCGTCAATTCAGAATTCTCGATTAGATAAAACGAGTGCTTGTGAT
>DATJKO010000607.1:0-11228 GCA_035491355.1 Pyrinomonadaceae bacterium | reverse complement strand
ACAATTCTTCATACTGATCCACGACGCGATCCCAGTCGTAGTGGCTGCGAATGCGAAGTTGTGCGCGGTTACGATACGCTTGCACCAACGAGCCGTCGCGTAAAACTCGTTGCAGCTTCTCGGTTAAATCCATCTCATCTGAATAAGTCACACCAGCGTCGCCGACGACTTCGAGGTTCTCCGGAGTGGCCAGGGTCAAGACACAATTTCCGTAACCCATGGCCTCGAGCAATGCCGGATGAGTGCCACCGACTTCGGTAGCGTGCACGTAGCAGTAAGCATTCTGCTGAAGTGCGCGGTAGTCCTGTCCGAAGACAAACCCCGTGAAGATGATTCGTTTGTCGCCTCGAGCGCGGGCTTTCAGATCCGTAATGTACTGCTCGGCATACGGGGCGTCGCCGACGATCAGTAACCGGTACGCAGTTCGCACTTTCTTAAAGGCTTCGATTACGAGGTGCGCATTGTTTTCCGGTTCGAGACGCGAGACGTAAAGCACATATCGATTCGGCTCGACGCGCCACTTCCGCACCAGTTCGCGATCGGGATGCCGCTCGACTTCACTGCCATACGCGATCATCGTCGACGGTGCGTTGTGCCGGGCGAGGTAATAATCCTGAATCACCTGTGCATCGGTGACCATGTCGTTCGGCAATAAGGTGGAGAGGTATTCGGCTAGCTGGTAATAACGACGCGCGAGCAAGTTCCACTTCTTGCGTTTGTGCTCGAGCCCGTCGACGTTGATTGCGACGGGCGTGCCCGTCAGCCTCAGAATCAGTGAAAACGGCGCGTTCGCAGCGTTGCAAATCAACGCGACGTCGAACCGGCGCCCGACCGCGTGAATTGCTGAAGCGAAGGTGTGAACGACAGTGTCGAAGTATTTGTGCCGGATCGTCGGCAGCACTTGCAACCGGACTCCGTGATACTCGATTTGTCTGGGTGAAACGTAGTGCGCGCGACAGTACACGGTCACCTCGTGACCGCGGGCCACGAGTCGTGTAGCCAGGTGTTCGGCGAAGGTCTCGAACCCGCCGTAGCTGGCGGGAATGCCTCGCGTTCCAAGGATCGCTATGCGCATGGTCCTACTTACTTATACCCGGGTTCCGACCTCCTGATAAACCCTCAAAGTTTGTCGGGCCGTGTCGCGCCAGTCGAATATCGCCGCTCGCTCGCGAGCTTTGACGCTCAAGGCCCGCCGAAGGACTGAGTCTTTTATCAACTTTTCGATGGCCGCCGCTATCGACGACTCGTCAAAAGGATCGACGGTTAACGCGGCGTCACCTACCACTTCCGGCAGGCTGGTTTTGTTCCCAACAATTACTGCCGCCCCGCATTTCATGGCTTCCAACGGCGGCAATCCGAACCCCTCGAAGTACGACGGGTAAACAAAACAGAGCGCCCCTGAATACAGCGCCGGCAGATCCGTTTCCGGTACGTAGCCCGTCAAGATAACGGACTTTTCAACTCCGGTTTGTTCGAGAGCGCGCAGGGTTTCCTCGTAAAGCCACGCATGTTTCCCGACCAGAACCAGTTTGGGTAAATCAGTTTGAGCATGTTTCCCCCGCAGCGAAGCATAAGCCCTTATGAGACGTGCCAGGTTTTTGCGGGGCTGAATAGAACCGACCGACAGAATGTATGGGCCGTCTATCCCGTAAGTGTGTCGCACCCGTGACAGTTCCTTATAGTCTTCGACTGGGGAAAAATGGTGCGGTGCAGCGAGCGGAATCGCAGTGACGCGCGAAGGTTCAATGCCGTACGTTTCGATGACGTCGCGGCGCGTGTGCTCTGAAAGTGTGAGTATCTGAGCCGCGCTTCGTGCTGAACGACGAACGGTCAATCGAAGTTGTGTGCGACTGCGCCGGCGAAACGTGTGCGGCAAATGTTCGAAAGAAAGATCGTGAATGCTTACTACGACGGGACACGGACAGAACGGAGGCGACGTGAATTGAACGTGCAACACGTCAACCGGGTTTTTGCGTAGTTCGGCACTGAGTGTCAGCGGGATGCGAATTAACGGTGTGTGAGGAAGTGTGGTGCGTACTTTGAAGTTGGGCCAGCGTTGGTGGAAACGATCTCGGGCTTCAGCCGTGGTTACGTAGAGGGTGTAGTCATTGACTTCATCAATCTGCGCCAGTGACTCGATGAGGTTGACGGCGTAGCTTTCGTTTCCTCCAAGCTTTGTGCCAACGGAATGAGCGTCGATTGCGATCCGCATTCTTTAATCCGTGTCCCCTTGTTTGGAACACGGATTTCATAAAACTCGGGATATCTACTTCGACTTGCCGGCGCCAGTGGCCTGCGCGTCTTCACTTTGCTGGCCGCGAGTATCGCGCTCGCGAATGCGGGCTGCCTTGCCGCGCAATCCACGCAGGTAGTAAAGCTTGGCGCGTCGGACGCGTCCTCGTTTCACGAGATCGATGTGATCAATGATCGTGGCGTGTAGCGGGAAGATTCTTTCGACGCCGACACCGAAGCTGGTCTTTCTGACAGTGATCGTTTCGCGCGCGCCGCCGTGCTTGCGGGCAATTACGACGCCTTCGAAAGCCTGCAGACGTTCCTTGGTTTCGGATTCCTTGATGCGCACATGGACGCGGACCGTATCGCCTGGCTGAAACTGCGGAATGTTCTTCCGCAACTGGGTCTCTTCAATTCTGTCTAAACGGTTCATCTCTCAAACTCCTTATGAGTGCAATAAATCAGGGCGATTACGCCGTGTCTTGGTCAACGCTGCTTCTTTGCGCCAACGTTCAATCTCCGCGTGATTGCCGCTCAATAAAACGTCCGGCACTTTCATCCCTCTGAATTCCGGCGGCCGCGTGTATTGCGGGTGGTCCAGCAAACCTTCCGAGAAAGATTCAAACACCGCCGATGTTTCACTACCTAACGCGCCGGGTAACAACCGAACAACTGCGTCAACGACGACCATCGCCGCCGGCTCGCCACCGGACAAAACATAATCGCCGATCGAGATCTCGTCAGTGGCAAGTGCTTCGGACACCCGCTCGTCGACTCCTTCGTAACGTCCGCAAATCAGTACGATGCGCGTCGCATCTTTCGAAAGATCCCGGGCCAACGACTGTGTAAACGTTCGACCCTGCGCGGACAGCAAAACGACCCGTATCTCCGGCGTGAAATCTTCTTTCCGAGCAATGCCCGTCAGGGCTTCGACTGCGGTATAGATCGGCTCCGGTTTTAAAATCATTCCGTCACCGCCACCGAACGGACGATCGTCGACGACGTGATGCTTGTCAGTGGTCCACTGTCGCAGATCGTGCGCGTGGATGTCGACTATTCCGGCGTTGCGCGCTCGTCTCACGATTCCGCAGTCGATCGCTTCGCGAAAGAACTCGGGAAAAATCGTGATGATATCGAAGCGCAGCATCTCAAAGATCTAAAAGTCCGTCTGGCGGATCGACGACTATGGTTTTCGCAGCCGGATCTATCTGAACCACAATGTCAGAGGCCAACGGCACCAACTTCTCTTTTCCGCTTTCGTCAGCGACGACCAGTATCTCCGCGCCGCCCGTTTTCAGCACGGAGCGAACCTGCCCGATACTCTCGTCACCGACTTTGACGGTGCATCCTTCAAGTTCCCAGTCGTAAAACTCGTCTGCTTCGAGTTGAACGCGATCGGACTCGGGAACAGCGAATTCGTATCCGATCAATTCTTTGGCGGCGTCGACATCGTCATAGCCGCCGAGTTTCAAAACCACCCGGTCCTTTTGAAACCAGAAATCTTCGAGGCTTCCGGTTTTGTGTTCACCGCCAGGTGAAACGAGGACCACTTCCTCGAGATCTTCAAACCGTTCGGGGAAGTCAGTCAGCAGTTCCGCTACTACTTCACCTTTCAACCCGTGGGTTCTCACGGCTCGCGCGATTAGAACCAGATCCGAGCCGGGTTCCGGCATTTCGTTTACTCCACGATTTCCAGGAGATAGCGCCGGTTCTTCTTCGTGCCCGCTATTCGTGCCAGCGATCGCAGGGAGCGGATGGTCCGACCCTGCTTACCGATGATCTTGCCGACGTCGGTCGGTGCGACTCGCACTTCGATCAACGTCGTGCCGTTTTTTTGCTCCACCTCGCGCACGTCAACACTGTCGCCGTCGTCGACTAACGCTTTGACGATCATTTCGATAGCGTCGCGCATAGGTTATCCGAGTAGAGCCTGGCCCAAACTTAAGCTTGAGCTTCGGCGGCCGCCGTGTTTGCGGCCTTGGTGCTGGCTTTGATCAGCCGGTTAACGGTTTCAGTGGGTTGCGCACCCTTTTCGAGCCAGTAGTTGACGCGAGTCAGGTTGAGTTTGATCTCGGCCGGATTTCTGGTCGGGTTGTAAGTGCCCACGTTTTCCAGGTAAGCCCCGTCGCGTTTGGACTGTTTCTCTTTAACGACGACGCGGTAAGACGGGCTCTTCTTGGCCCCGGTGCGCATTAACTTAATAGCTAACAAATCGTTCCTCCTTCAGAAGTGCCGCGCGCGTGCGTGGCAGTGTTTCCTTACTTTCTTCGCTTCTTTCGTTTCTTCTTATGTTTCTTTCGCCACGGACCCAACGCACCTGCGTGTCCCATCGGCCCAGCCGGCAGTTGCGGCAGCTCGCCGTCGTCGCCGGAAAAACCCGCCATGTCAGGCATGCCGGTCATCTTTCGCAGCATCTTGCTTTTCAAACCACCGCCGCCAAACAATCCCGAACTGGAAAGTTGACGCATCATCTGCCGCATCTCGACGTACTGCTTGATGAGCTGATTGACGGAGGCGACGTTTGTTCCGGAGCCACGAGCGATGCGGCGTCTGCGGTTCGCATTCAGGATTCGATGATCATTTCGTTCTGCCCACGTCATCGAGTCGATGATGGCTTCGGTGCGTTTTAGCTCCTGCTCCATCTGCTTCGACTGCTCGTCGGTCAACTGCGGCATACCCATACCGCCTAGAAGCTGATCCGGCAGCAGCTTCATAATCTTTGAGAAAGAGCCGAGCTTTTTGACCTGGCGCAACTGCGAACGAAAGTCGTCTAACGTGAATTCGTTCTTTTGCAGCTTCTTGAGCTGTTCTTCAGCTTCGTCCTGATCGACCTTCGCTTGTACTTCTTCGATTAGCGACAGAACGTCGCCCATGCCGAGGATTCGTTGAGCGACTCGATCTGGATAGAAAGGCTCAAGTGCGTCGTAACGCTCGCCGACGCCAACAAACTTCACCGGCTGACCGGTCACTTGCTTGATTGAAAGCGCGGCGCCTCCGCGGGCGTCGCCGTCCATCTTCGTCAGAATCACGCCCGTGATGCCGATGCGTCGATGAAACTCTTCTGCTGAGCGAACGGCGTCCTGACCGGTCATCGCGTCCGCAACGAAGAGTATTTCGACGGGATGTGTTTCGTTCTTGATTTGAACGAGTTCTTCCATCAACTCGTCGTCGATGTGCAGACGTCCGGCTGTATCGATGAGCAGCGTGTCGAACCCGGTCTGCTGCGCATGTTTTTGCGCTTCGCGGACCAGAGTCAGCGGGTCGTTGGTTTCCGGAAATTCAAAGATCTGCTGGCCGGTCGCTTTCGCGATGACCTTCAACTGTTCGCGCGCGGCGGGGCGATAAACGTCAACCGAAAGCAGTAGCGGCTTTCGCTCCTGGTTCTTGGCGAGCCAGCGCGCGATCTTTCCGGTAGAAGTTGTCTTGCCCGAGCCTTGCAAGCCCACCACCATCACGGTGTTTGGCAGTTGTTTAGTAAAAACGAGCCGCGATGATTGTCCGCCGAGTAGTTCAACCAGCTCGTCGAAAACAATCTTGACGACTTGCTCTGACGGCTTAAGTTCCTGCCAAACCTGCTGGCCTTCGGCCTTCTGTTGGACGGAAGCTATAAAATCTTTGGCGACTTTATAGTTGACGTCGGCTTCCAGCAACGCGAGGCGGATTTCTCTCAGCGCGGCGTTAACGTGCTCCTTAGTCAACACGCCTTCGCCTCGAAGATTCTTTAAAGTGCGCTTTAATTTATCCGAGAGCGACTCAAACATAACTCTAGGCGAAGTTCCGTGCTGCAAACGGAAACGGGAATGATAGCGGCCGACTTTTGAGGTGTCAAGGCGAGTCGCTGCCGGTGGCAATGCTTGTAACCTTTGTGTTTTGAGAACTTTATTGGGCCCGCGTGGATCATCATCCGCCGTCATACAGTCGAGTCAAAAAACTTTCGCCAACACCTGTACGCCTGTCGTTGCATGTGTTAAATTGCCCACGCATAACACGTTTGCGGCTGCCGTAGTCAAAAAGCAGATTTGAAACGGTTCCCTCCCATAAAAACAAAACGCGTTGAAAAGTCGGCTTGATTGATCTTTTATAGGTACTAAATGGATAAACGTGTGGGTCACGGGCCCCCAGGCCGCGACCATCAAAAGCCCCATGAGCGAGGTGTGGTCGATCTCGCCGATGCGCGCGTGAGAATTCGCTCGCGCCCCAAGCCGTCCAACGAGTCGCTGCTCCATGAATTAGATGAGATTCGTTCACTGCTCGACCAGGGTCTGTCGACCGAGGCCAAGCAGCGTCTCGCAACTCTGATTTCCAACGCCCGAAACTTTCAATCCGTACTCGCGCTGGCTCGTTGTGCGCTTTCCACCGCGCTCGAACAGCAGGGGCACTATCGCGATTCCCTGGCGGCAGTGTCGATGTATGAGTCGCCGGAGTCGCGGGCGAAGCTGGATGCGCAGACGGTCAGTTATCTCCGTGTTCAAATTGGTCTTGGTTATAACTACAACGGCGACCATCCGAAGGCGATCGCGATGCTGCAAGCGACGCTGCGCGATTACGCCGAAACCGGCAGCGTAAATCTCGGACCAATCTACGGTGCGTTGTCGCGCACGTATCGCAGTATCAGCGAGTATCCGATTGCGCGTGACTTTGCGCAGCGGGCGCTCGAGAGTTTTCGCCAGAGCGGCGAATGGCGCGGACTGGCCGATTCTTACTTCGGAATGGGCTTGTCTGACATGTACGAAGGCGACTACGAATCCGGCCTCGATAACCTCGAACAGGCGCTGAAGTTAATCGGCGACCGTCCCGCCGCCCACTTGCTCGGCCGCATTTACGCAAACATGGCCGGCGCCTGCTGGTTTTTGAAACGTCCCCAGGAAGGTATCGATCATCTCAAGAAGGCGATCACCTACTACGAGCGCACCGATCACAAGACAAACGCCGCTGACGGCTACAACAATCTCGGTATCAATCTCATCCTGATCGGCCAATGGGACCGCGCACAGGAAGCACTTGAGCGGGCACTTTCGTTGGCGAAAGAGGTCGACGAGCGCGGCGCGAAAGTGCCGATGATTCTCGATTCGCTGGGTGAGCTGCACATGCTCCGCGGCGATCTCGATACGGCGCAGGAGTATCTGACGCAGGCAGTCGCGCTTGCTACTGAAAACGGAAACAAGTGGTACGCGGGTCAGGCACTGCGAACACGAGGGCGCAGTTATCTGGCGATTGGCGATCCGGCGAATGCGTTGGCTGAGGCGAAAGAAGCATTGGCGATGGCCGAACAGATCGGCGACCGTCAGGCGATCTGCGAGTCGTGGCTGATCGCAGCTGAAGCTCACCTGCAAACAAGCGAGTTCGACGAATGCGCCGCAGGGTTGCAGCGCGTCGCAGAAGCAACGACTGACTCCGCAACTGATCTCGGTTTCACAGGCGAGTCGCACCGCCTCAACGGAATGCTGAACATGGCGCAAGGCGACGCGGCGGCCGCCGCGCAACATTTCGGCAGCTGCGTTTCGATCTTCGACATGCTCGGCGATCGTTATCGCGGAGCGCGCGCGCACCTCGACTTAGGCCGTGCCTACACGCAGATTCTGCCCGACCGCGCCGGTGAACATTTAAGTCGCGCGTTGAATACGTTCCGCGAGCTTGGCGCGAAGGTCGATCTCGAACGTGCTGAAGAAGAGTTGAGAGTTCTTGCTCGCGCCACTCCGGAGCGCGCGCAGGAGCAGTCGGCGCTGACACAATTATTGACGTTGCGATTGGCGGAAGCCGTAGCGTCGCGCGAACTGTTATTGCGCGAACTTGGGGCGGTGATGCGTCAGGAAACTGGCGCGCAGCGCGTCATCATCACTGAGCGTGGTGAACATCAGGAGCCGCGCATCGTAGTCGCGATGGGTTGTACGCCCGCGGAGAGCGTGAAGATCGCCGTTGACCTCAACAATCTTCAAAGCGACACGGATCGGCAGAAGTATTCAAAGAAAAACGACGTCGAATTGATCATTTTGAAGTCGTCAAATGCTCCGCCCGCGTTGATGTATCTGGCGCCGCGGAATCGCTCGACATTGCCGAAGGGAATCGCGTTGGAGCCATTGCTGCGCGTCGTCGAACTCGGCATGGACGTTTGCGCGTTGCGCGCGGGCGCGAGCAAGAGTGGTGCACACGAGAGCGCCGACGAGTTGGCGGGGACGAGCTTGATGCCCGGGTTTATTCATTCGAGTCCGGCGATGACGCAGTTAGTCGAAGAGGTGCACAAGATTCGGTCGTCCGATGTGACTGTGCTCGTGACGGGTGAGTCGGGTACGGGCAAGGAACTGGTGGCGCGTGCGATTCACGCGATTTCGTCACGGCGGGCGAAAGTGTTTGTGCCATTCAACTGCACCGCCGTGCCGAAAGAGTTGTCCGAAGGTTACCTGTTTGGTTATCGCCGCGGGGCGTTTACGGGTGCCGTGTCAGACTCGCAGGGCGTCATTCGAACGGCCGCCGGCGGAACGCTGTTTCTCGATGAAGTCGGCGACCTGCCGCTCGATGTCCAGCCAAAGTTGTTGCGGTTCCTTCAGGAAGGCGAGATTCAGCCACTTGGTGAGCAACGTCCGATCAAAGTCGACGTGCGCATCATTGCGGCGACCAATACCGATCTCGAAGAGATGGTCGCCCAGGGGCGTTTCCGCGAGGACCTTTACTACCGCCTGAATGTGATTCGTCTGCGCGTGCCGCCGCTGCGCGAACGCCGTTCGGAGATCCCAACAATCGTCAACTATTACGTCAATCATTACTCCGCTAAGTTCGGCCGTAAAGACATCCAGATCACGCCACAAGCTGTCGACCTGTTGATGGTGAGCGACTGGCCTGGTAACGTGCGGCAACTGTGTAACGAGATTCAGCGCACTGTTGCGCGCGCAGAAGATGGTGCCGTCATTACTCCGGAGCAGCTTTCACCGGAACTGAAACGCACCTCGTCGCCGACCGCGCCGTCAACGGCGTCGATCGCGACCATGCCGACGTCTTCGAATCTGCAAAGTACGGGAACGCTTGCTGAGGCGCTGGCGGAAGTCGAGCGTCGCATGATTGCCGATGCTTTGCGGCGTCACAGTGGGAATATCTCACGCGCCGCCCGCGAATTGGGACTCACGCGTCGTGGTCTATACCTGAAACTCGAACGTCACGAGCTCAGCGTCAGCGCTTAACCTTTCCAGTTTCATTCGTGTTTTTTGTTGGGGTTTAGCCGTAGGACTCGTCTACACGACAGCAGCTGTTTTGCGTTGGGCGATTTCCTGCGCGATGTTGGAAATCTTGTTGATGTCGAAAGGCTTAGCGACGACCCAGTCGGCATTGACGGCGTTTCTCGTCTGAACGCTGATCGCATCGGCCCAGCCGCTCACGATGGCGAGCGGGATCGTTTTCGAGCGTTCGCGGATCTCTGTGACCAACTCCCAGCCACTCATTTCGGGCATGCCAATATCGGTGAACACCGCGTCAAAGTTGCCTTCATACTGATCGAACAGCGCCAGTGCCACTTCACCGCTCGGCGCCGAGATTACTTCACAACCTTCAGCTTCCAGCGCCTCGATCAGGACCTCGCGGACGTGAGTTTCGTCGTCGACGACTAGCACGCGCATCCTGTCTTCGGCGGTTGTGGTGCCGGCGATGACGACGTTTTGCTCGGTATTCGCTACGGCCAGGACGACTTTCGGGAGCGAGATCTTGAATGTCGTGCCGCGGCCGGGTTCGCTATCGACTTCGATTGAACCCTCGTGGCGGCGGATGATACCGAAGCTGACGGCCAAACCCATGCCGGTGCCGGCTTTGCCCTTGGTGGTGAAGAATGGATCGAATAGTCGCTGCTTCACTTCGGGCGTCATGCCAGTGCCGGTGTCGGTAATGCAAATGACGACGCGTTCGCGAGTCTCCTGCGTGGAGACGCGCACTTCACCGCCTGATGGCATCGCGTCGACCGCGTTGTAGACCATGTTTACGAGCACCTCGCGCAGTTCGACCGGGTCGCCTTTGATGAACGCCTGGCAGTCGGCGTGCAGAGCGAAGCGAATCGGGGCGAATTCGGAGCGCGACTCCCAGCGGGGTCGGGTCATTTCGCACGCATCTTTTAGCAGTTCGGCGACTGAGATGGACTCGAATTCGCGGCTTGGGCGTTGGCGGGCGAAGTCCTGGATGCGACGGATGATGTGGGCGCCGTCTTCGGCGCTCTTGATAATGAGTTCGAGGCCCGCCTCGACTTTCGCGGGGTCGCTGCTGTTGCGGAGGACCAGTTGGGCGCGTCCGAGTATGCCGGTGAGGGTGTTGTTGACGTTGTGGGCGACGCCGAACGAGAGTTCGCCGAGGGCGGCCATTTTTTGTGCGTGAATCTCCTGTTCGCGTTGAGCGACGTCACGAGTGTGGGCCTCGGCGATTTTTTCGAGGCACTTCCGGAGGCGTTCGCGGGTGGCGTGTTGTTGCGAGTTGGCGAGCAACTGATTCGCCTGCGCCCCAATCTCCCGCCGCTCGTCATCCGGCAGCTGGTCGCACATTTCTTCAATGACGATCAGGAGAGCCTTGCCGGCGGCTTCATAATCGGCGCACCTTTCGGCCACTCGTTGTGCTCGTTCCAAATTGTGCTTAGCCTCATGTCGACGCGCGAGTTGAAACAGAACAATTCCGCGTGTTGTCAGTGCTTCCGCTAAGAAAGCTTCCTCACCGCTCGTTTCCAAGGTCTCTATGGATAGGTTAATTGAGTGCTCCGCCTCTTGGTATTTTCCAGATGCCAGATGCAGTTGCGCCAGGGTTTCATCAACTTGAGCCCGTCGAACGTGATCACCTAATATTTCAAATAAGTGTCGCGCTCGATCAAGATGCAAAAAAGCGTCATCGAAGCGCCTGAGCGAGGAAAGTAAGTAACCGAAGTTATTCTCAACAATAGCGGTGTAGCGATTATTACCGACCTGTTTGAAATGCGAGAGAGCCTGTTGATAGTGGTCAAATGCCTGCTCAAAGTAGACGTCTTGTTCTTGGGTGAT
>DATJKO010000606.1:0-3880 GCA_035491355.1 Pyrinomonadaceae bacterium | reverse complement strand
AAATTCCACGGGCCGATGTGCGACGCGTGCAAGTGATTAGCGGGAAAGCTGAAAAGGGAAAGTGGGCGCTGATCGGTGCGGGGATCGGTGCTGCTGCGGGAACGGGTATTGGCGCCACTAAGTATCGATCCGATCGCGATGATTATGGGATCTACATCTACATGGGGGCGTTAATCGGTGTGGGCGCCGGCGCTGTTGGTGGGTTGCTTTTCGGACAGAGTAAACGGGACCGCAAATTGGTTTATAGCGTGAACTAGTAATCAGTCCGCGGTTTCGGTTTCAAGGGTAGTGTCTAAACTGCGAATTCCTCGGGGGTCTCTGCGTTGAGACAGCCTTTTTAACGCAGAGTGCGCAGAGGACCGCAGAGAAACACTTTCAAGTTGAGACAACACCCGTTTCAAGTGCCTGCTTAGCGGCTTGCAGTTGGTCGAGTTCGTCCTTAGTGAGTTTCGGATACGACAGATCGAGACTGCTCAGGCGATCGATGATTGCCGCTGCGACGACGAGACGCGTGAACCACTTCCTGTCCGCAGGCACGACGTACCACGGCGCGTGCGACGTTGCTGTGTGTCGCACCGTTTGCTCGTAAGCGCGCATGTACTCGTCCCAGTGTTCGCGTTCCTTCACGTCCTTCATTGAGAACTTCCAGTTCTTGCCCGCGTCGTCGATGCGCGAGAGAAAGCGTTTCTTCTGTTCTTCCTTTGAGACGTGGAGGAAGAATTTCAGAATGACGATGCCGTTGTTGGTCAGGTAGCGTTCGAAGTTGTTGATGTCGTCGAAACGCTGCTTCCAGAAGTCTTTTTCCTTGGCTTTCCTCGTTTGCGGGAGTCGTTGGGCCTGAAGGTATTCCGGGTGGACGCGGACGACCAGCGTCTCTTCGTAGTAGCTGCGGTTAAAGATGCCGATGCGGCCGCGTTCCGGGACCCGTTTGGCGCAACGCCAGAGGTAGTCGTGGTCCAGTTCTTCGGCTGACGGTGATTTGAAGGCCGTAACCTCGCAGCCTTGCGGATTGACACCGGACATGACGTGTTTGATGGCGCCGTCTTTGCCGGCGGCATCCATGGCCTGGAAGATGAGCAACACGGCCCAGCGATCATAGGCGTAGAGTCTGTCCTGTAGATCGGCGAGTAGCTCGACGCCACGTTCCAGCGCATTCGTGGCCTTCGGCTTGTCCTCGTCGTCCAACCCTAGCATCTCCGCCGGATCGACTTGCTTCAGTTTGAACTTCTTCCCGTCCGTTATCCGAAACGCTACCGAGTACTTCTTTGCTTGTTTGAGAAAGTCTTTATCAGTCATTGGTCGTCTCCGATTTCACGACGGTACCACAGAGCAGCCAATTCAAGGTCTGCCCGAGCATCCGATACGACCCAAACTAAGTTAGTCGTCTGGATCTTTATGCCGCGCTTCAGCGATCTCTTCGCTTTCTTCCTGCAATCCAACGCGCATGGCATCGAAGATGGGAAGCCGGGCGACCGACGGCATAGGAACGTCCCCGCGGACTGAGAACCAGATGATGCGGTTTAGGGTTTCGGCGTCGGCCATGTCGGCGTGCGCCATGTCCTGCTCAGCGGTGCGGCGCATCCAGTAAGCGGTGACGCCGTCGCGCGCGGGCGGTGTCAGCAAGTTGTCCAGCGATACATGCGGGAGCAAAGCCTTATACGGACGCAAGTCAGGCTCGCTGCGAAAGATATCGATCGGCGTCGCCGTCGCATCGAGCTGATTCATCGGCTCGATTCCGAGCAATAACTCAATGGTCCGGATCAAACTCACCGTATTGTGAAAGTCATGCACCAACACACCCGGCCGATTGTACGCACTAATCAACAGCGCCACGGACCGGTGCGCATCGACGTGATCCGGCCCATCCTGCGCATCGTCTTCGACCACGACAATACATGTGTCTCGCCAGTACGGACTGTTCGTCACCGCTTCAACCATTAATCCGAGCGCGTAATCGTTGTCGGCGACATAGAACTGCGGCGTAGGCTTGTTGGCAGTTAATCCATCGGTATGATCGTTCGACAAACGCATCACTGAAAGGTTCGGGAGTCGGTCAGCAGTTCCCGCCGCGCGTTCCGCCGCAAATGCACGAAACTCTTCCAACCAGACACCAAGTCTCGAATTACCGCGAAACCGCGGATCATTGTGCGAATCATGAATCAATGGATCCGCTTGACTCTCGCGCGCCGCCCGATACGAATCGACGGTCATCGCATCAGGTGTATCCATGTCGAAGTTGCGATAATGCGGATTGAAGTGCCCCTCGAGCGACTCCTTTGTAGGAAACGCAGAAACCGTGTTCGAGACATCCGGATACCCCTTTGTCCGATTCTCTTTCACCTCCCAGATATCGCGCTCCGAAAGCGTCGCCATAAACTCGCCGTAGTTGCGGTACGTCAACCCCGCACGCGCTGCTGCGTCCCAGAGATAAAGCGTCTCAGCTTCCGCCACGTCGCGGTCGCCATGCAGATACGGAATGTGCTTGCGTAGAAAATCAGCTACGTCTTCCGTTTTGACGTTCGGGCCAAACATTGGCGGCTCGCCTTTCACAAACTGATAATTCGGCAAGCGATTGAAACCCTCGTAATCGTAAGTGCGGCCGCGGCGGCTGTAGTGCCAGCGAAAGGCTTTATCGACGTAGTCTGTTGAGAATGCTGCGGTGGACCAGTTGTGCCCATCCGGACTCGCTTCCGAGTTCACAAAAAACCGATCGAGGAGACCAAACCGCAACGCCAGTGCACGATGATTCGGCGTGATGTCCTGACTTATGCCGTTGGGCCGGGCGGCTGCCGGACCAGCACCAAAGATGGCGAGCATACGATCACCGTCAGCCTTGGTTCCGTCACCGGACGCGCCGACGTCGCCGAAAACCTGGTCGTACGTACGGTTCTCCTTGATGACGTAGATGACGTGCTTGATCGGCGAGCGACCATTGAAGAGCGCAGTCCGTCTTGGGCCAAGTAGTCCATTGTTTCGCATCACCTGCTGGGTGTAGCGCGCCAATGCGGGGTCGTCAGGCAAGTTGATCGCGCTGATGTTTCCGAGCACGAGCGATGTGCTGTACTGTCCGCCCTGTCGCCGCCCAGTAGCTGCCGGTGGAAATCGTTCATTGGGTGCATTCGGAACCCGCCCGGAGCTGTTCGGCACTACGGAAGAGTTCGCCATGCCCATACCCTTCCCGTTGCCAACGAAAATGGTCTTTCCGACTACCGCGAGTGCCGACGGATATTGGCCGGTCGGAATGAAACCACGCACCGTGCTGCGCTCGGCGCCTGCTTCCGTTTCACGGCGCGAAGACAACTCACCGCGCGACTGACGCGACAGTTCAACCACCGCGATCGAGTTACTGTGCGCGTTCGCGACGTAGAGTTCATCGCCACTCAGCGCCAGCGCTTCAGGACTGTTTCCTTCGGGAACCGCTTCCGACAGTCGCACACTGATCCGCTCGATCTCTTTATCGCTGTTCGTATCAATTACCGAGACACTGTCGTCATTCGAATTGCCAACGTAGAGTCTGGTCCGTTCCGGGTTCGCCAACAACACCGTCGGATGACGACCGACAGGAATCCGCGACAGCGGCCGCTCCACCTGGTACGGATCGAGCACCGCAACCGTACCTTCATTCCAGCACGACACGTAAACCTTCGGCTGCGCCCGCGCCAACAGCAGCACGCCGTACGGGTAAATCAACTGATTTGCTCCATGGCGTAAATCGAGTTGATGGAGTTTTCGCTGGCCACGCAGATCGGCGATCATTCCCATGCTGTCGCCGAGATTATTCGCGACAAACAGCACGTTTCCATCCGCACTGATCGAGAGGCCGGTCGGATAGACCGGCGCATGATCGTTGTTGTAGCGCTCAGAGTGGGCTGTCGAGGCA
>DATJKO010000605.1:0-4296 GCA_035491355.1 Pyrinomonadaceae bacterium | reverse complement strand
CGAAAGACTTCAACAATCCCATCAAAGCAAAGGACGCGGATGTTCTGATCGTCGGCGCGTCGCGGTTCGATCAGTTTCCCGACATCTGGGTTACAAACAGCAACTTTCGCGAGCTCAAGCGCGTCAGCAATGGCGACGCACAACGCGCCGCGTTCAACTGGGGTACGGCGGAGTTGGTGAGTTTCAAGAACACCGACGGCGTGCCACTCAAGGGACTGTTGCTCAAACCGGAGAACTTCGATCCGAAGAAGAAGTATCCGATGATCGTCTACATCTACGAGCGGCTCTCGCAGGGATTGCACCAGTTCCGCAATCCTGGTCCAGGGACGTCGATCAATCCGACGTACTACGTGAGCAACGGTTATCTGGTCTACATGCCGGACATCGTTTACACGATCGGGTATCCGGGTCCCAGCGCTTTGAAGTGCGTGTTGCCGGCGGTTCAGGAAGTGGTCGATCGCGGCTATGTAAACGAAGACGCGATTGGGATCCAGGGACACAGTTGGGGTGGTTATCAAATCGCGTACATGGTGACGCAGACGAACCGCTTCAAGGCGGCAGCGCCCGGCGCGCTGGTGGCAAATATGACGAGCGCTTACAGCGGTATTCGCTGGGGCACTGGTTTGCCGCGTCAGTTTCAGTATGAACGTTCGCAGTCACGGATTGGTGGAAGCTTGTGGGAGTATCCGTTGCGCTTCCTCGACAACTCGCCGATCTTCCGCGCCGATCGAGTCGAGACGCCGTTGTTGATGATCCACAACGACGAAGACGATGCGGTGCCGTGGTACCAGGGCATCGAGTACTTCCTGGCGCTGCGCCGACTCGGCAAGCCGGCGTTCATGTTCACTTACAACGGCGAGAAGCACGGATTGCGGAAACGAATTAACCAGAAAGACTACACGCGCCGGCTACAGGAGTTCTTCGATCATTACCTGAAAGGCGCGCCCACAGCGGAGTGGATGGAGAAAGGCATTCCGTACCTGCAACGCGAGAAAGAGAAAGAGAAGTATCGCGTTAGTGAAGAGGGTGACGAGCCGTAAAAGAGTGGGTTAGGACGTTGGGCGTAGGCCTTAGAACTTTGTGCTTTGTACTTTGTGCTTTGTGCTTTGAACTTTGTGCTTTGAACTTTGTGCTTTGAACTTTGAGCTCTGAACTTTGAGCTCTGAACTTTGACGCTTTGCACAAAAGCTCTCTTAGTCTTCTCCGCGTCTCTGCGTTAAAAAAGCCCTTAACCGCAGAGCACAAAGCACAAAGCCCGCCGTCACGACACAGTTTTCAGCCGAGCTTCCAAATTTTCACGGCGGGTGCGGCTGAGGCGGAGTTGGCGGCCGTCTTCGAGGATGACGATGTAGTCGCCGTTGAAGTGTGGATGTAGCTCCTTGATGCGATCCAGGTTGACGATCACGGAACGATGAATGCGCACGAACTGCGCCGGATCGAGACGTCCCTCGAGGTCGTGCATCTTCTCGCGCAACAGGTGCGCCTTCCGCCCGACGTGCAACTTCGCGTAGTTACCGTCAGCCTCGATGAAATCGATATCGCCGACTTTCAACAACACTACGCGACCCGAGGCTTTGACCATCAGCCGCGTCAGATAACTCTTCTCGCCCATCGAGTCGTCGCCAGTCTGACGGTGCAGCTCGCGTTCCTCGAGTAGCGTCAACAGCCGTTTGCTCACGCGATTAATCTCGCGCGCTTCGATCTGCGACTTCGCCCGCCGCAACGCATACGCAAACCGCTCGTCGTCGAACGGCTTCAACAAATAGTCCAGCGCGTGGACCTCGAACGCCTTCAACGCATACTGATCGAATGCCGTAACAAAGATGATCGCGTGAATCCGTTCCGGGTCGACGCGCGCCAGCACATCAAACCCGTCCCACTCCGGCATTTGAATGTCCAAAAAGATCAGATCCGGCGACAACGAATTGATCGCCTTCACCGCTTCCCTCCCGTTGCGACACTCCTCGACGATCTCGATCTGCGGATCGTCCTCCAGCAACACACGCAGGTTACGCCGGGCGAGCGGCTCGTCATCGACAATCAGCGTCCTGATCTTCTCCGTCATGAAGACGAAACCCTCAACGGCATCATGATCACCACCTCGACACCGCCGCCATCGCGATTGCGAATGTCGAACTGGTGATTGTCGTCATACAGTTGCTGCAAACGCGCAGCGGTGTTGGCCAGACCGATCCCGGTGCTGCCTTTCATTTGCCAATCATCGGGCAAGCCGGCGCCATCGTCGTAGACGGTCAGGCGCAATTTTCCATCATGAACGCCGGAACGAATCCCAACCACACCAGCCGCGGTGCTGCGCGCAATGCCGTGTCGCAACGCATTCTCCGTCAACGGCTGGAGGATCAGGTTCGGCACGAGCGCCCGTGACGTTGCCGGATCGATGTCGATCTCGAACCGCAGCCGATCGGAAAACCGCATGTGCTGAATGCCGAGATAGAGCTTAATAAAGTTGAGCTCCTCTCTCAATTCGACTTCCTGACGCGAGGAATGCTCCAGCGTGTGACGTAGCAAATCGCTGAGTCCGACCAGCATGCTCACGGCGGCCTGGTTCTTGTTGTCACGAACGAGACCGACGATGCCGTTCAGCGTGTTGAAAAGAAAATGAGGGTGCAACTGCATGCGCAACGAATCGAGTTGCGCCTGGGCCAGTTGCGTTTCGAGCCGCGTCGCGAGAATCTCGCGCTCACGATACTTGCGGTAGTAGTCAAGCGCGTAACAGATACCGATCACCGCGCCATAGACCAGCAGGTCGGAACCAAACGATCCCTGCACGCGCGACAGGAAACGCGGCCAGAACGACTGAGGACTCTCCCCCATGCTCTCGAAAGGATCGATGGTCAGCGTGATCGCCGTGGCGGCGGCGCTGTGAACCATCGAAATCAGGACGAAGGCCGGCAGGTGGATGAAGAGATGTTTTTTCCACTGGCCGCCCACGAGCGAGAAACGCCGCGCGAGCCAGACCATGGCCGGCGTCAGCGGCGCCCACGCCAACCACGTCAATATGCCCCACGCGAACACGCGCCACGCCGGATGGCCCATCCGCTCGGCGCGCACTTCGAGGTAAATCGGGCTCGCATAAATCAGACCGAGCACCGCCCAGATGGCAATGATCGCCGCCGCCCACTTTAAGCGCGACTTTCTCATAGCCACAAAAAGGCACAAAAAACACAAAAAGTTTGACTACAAGAATTAGTTAGAAACACCGGGTCACTCATCGTTCTTTGTGCTTTTCGTGCCTTCTTGTGGCTCAACTTCACACCACCCAACCCTTGCTCTGATATTCCATGTAGGTCGCAGTAGCCTGGGCCACGTCACGTCCGAAGTAGCGATCGACGACACGCAGGGCGAGATCGATTCCCGAAGACAAACCGCCGGCGGTCGAAACCTTCTCCTCTTCAACAAACCGCAAGCCGCGTTTGACTGTGACGTCGGGAAACGACTGCGCAAAGCGATCGAGAAACTCGTGATGCGTCGTCGCTGATTTGCCTTTCAGAAGACCGGCCTTGCCAAGTTGAAAAGCGCCGGTGCAGACAGACATGACGATATCCGACGCCGGTAAAACTTTGCGCAGCCACGCATGCAGCGCCTGCGATCCTCGCTGCGCCGGTACGACGACGACCAAAGGCGCCGGCGCGTTGTCAAACGTGTAATCCGGCACGAGTTTGAGGCCACCGGACCCGGTCAACGTCTCGATCTTTTCGCCGACGGTGAACAACTGAAAGGGCATCTGATCGTCCATGCTGTTGCCGCGGCTGGTGACATGTACGTCCTGAAAAACTTCCCATGGACCGGCGAAGTCGATCACCGTCGCGCCTTCCGAAATCGCAAACGCCACCGGAATCTTTCCCTTCGCGGGCGGCGTCAGTTTCGTGCTCGACGTTTCGATCGGCACCGGTGGAATGACCGAAAAGAACGGCCGCGACATCCCTCCGGCAGCGACGCAGACTCCGAGACCCGTGGTTTGACCGATGAACTCTCTTCTTCTCATATTGCTACCTCCAGGCGGGCAGTCTACCCGTGTTCGAGTCGGCGAGGTTTAACTTTGCCGCGGGTTGCGCGAATGAAGTTGTAAAAGGCGGCTCGGCGGTGACGAGCCGTTAGCCACAAAAAAGGCACCAAAAACACAAAACAGATCAATGAAGGTTTTTGGTGCCGAGCTCTAACAATCCTGCCCTTGTGCCTTCTTGTGCCTTTTTGCGGCTAGTATTTGGGCACGCGGGGATCGACGTCTTCCGACCACGCGGTGATGCCGCCCTTCAGGTTAACGAGCCGTCCTGG
>DATJKO010000604.1:0-7900 GCA_035491355.1 Pyrinomonadaceae bacterium | reverse complement strand
AGCGACGTACTCAGCGAAGCTGGTAATACGTCGCCGGAAGTAGTGACGCTCAATTCGCCGTGGGGTATGGACAAGACGCCGGTCAAATTTGTGCAATTGAAGGAATTGCTCGTGCCGGCCTAATGCTACACTGTTGGCCCTGAGTTTCTGTGAAATCCGTGTTCACAAAACCACCGCCAACAAATCGCCGATCGTTGTTTCCGGTGGTGGTGATCGTTCTGCTTGTTCCGCTCACGGCCGTGGCGTTGTGGGCGGAAGGACGATTGTTCCTTTGCGCGTGTGGTGAGTTTCAGCTTTGGATTGGCGACACGTGCAGCTCGCGCAACTCGCAACAACTCTTCGATCCTTACAGCTTCACGCACATACTCCACGGGTTCCTGCTCTTCTGGCTGATCACGCTCGTCTTTAGAAGACTCTCACCGCGGTGGCAGCTCAGTCTCGCTGCAATTCTCGAAGCATTGTGGGAGGTGCTTGAAAACACGAACTTCGTCATCGATCGTTATCGCTCCCAGACGGCAGCACTTGGCTACACCGGCGATACTGTGATCAACTCGCTCGGCGATCTCTCCTGTGCGATCGCGGGCTTCCTGATCGCCCGCCGCCTCGGGTGGCGTCGTTCGTTGATAGCCTTCCTCGTGGTTGAACTGATCTTGTTCCTCTGGATTCGCGACAGTCTGTTACTTCAAATCCTGATGCTGGTCTACCCGGTGAATGCGTTGAAGGCGTGGCAGATGTGCCAGTGAAGCTTAATTAACTTTGACGGGCATCTTTGGGGGTGCGACTTCGAGCGGAATCTTCACCTCTCGCGTTCCCGCTCCTACGCGAAAACGCGGCAGATAGAACTTCTTGAAACCATTCTGTGTGACTGTAATCTGGTAGGTCCCGGCGGGCATTTCCACTTCAAACCGGCCTTCGTCATTTGAGCGCACTGCTTTCACAACGTCAGAATTTTCGATCCGGATCGAAGCGCCAACCACCCGTGCCTCGTTAACATCGACGACGACTCCCGCCACTCGACTCGTTCGCTCAACGCTTTGTGAGATAGCAAAGCTGAGACTGTTGCAGGCGACAATGGTCAGAACGATGGTCTTGAGCGCGGCTTTCATTGCGCCCCACCTTACCACAAGCCCGCGTTACCGTCGGACCGATTTTGTTTCCGACGTAGCATTGTTCTGCGGCGTGAGAACGCGGTTGTTGAGATCGCGCAGCGCGGCGATGTTCTTTTCGCGCAGCATGACCGCGTCGTTTCCGACCTGGATCTCGATCGTGTCTGATTCGATGATCTTTTTGAAAGTGGCGTACGGGATCGACGCCTTGAGCGTCTCGATCTTCGTATCCCAGGCACCGGGCCTCGCGTTGGTGATCAGCTCCATGCGGCCAAGTCTGAACGTCTGATCATACGTGGAGATCGAAAGGTTTCTCTGTTCAGGCGCGTGTGTATGCACCCAATCCTGGTTTTCGAAAACGACTTGCAGGGTCACATTCCGGACATAGTTGAGTTGCATCCCCGGCATGTGCAGTGAGACTTCAATACTCACGCACGCATCTTTGAACTTGTCTTTGATCCCGTCGCAGTTCACCTTCATTTTCTGAAGACGCATAACGGTTTCATACTTGAATCCGTCGTATCTCGAATCGATCTTCCCGCCATGCTTGACGGGCGATTGGGCGTGCGCGATTACAGAAAAGAGCACCAGGGTACAGACCAAAAGGAGAACGAATCTGCTCATAATTATCCCTCCGCGAATGCAGGATCCCTTTTGTCGGTTTGACAGTGGTGAAGAATTAGGGCAGAACCCTCGGGAAGGCTCTCAAGCACCATAGCGAAGCAAAAGCGGCCGTGTCAATAAACTATTTCGGCAACGAACGAGACTGAGGAACACGGACTTAAATGAATATCGACGAAATCATCGAACCCCTGCGCCAGGCCAACGAACAGTTTGCGAAACACTACCCGGGCGAAACTGGCCGACGCCAGCCGGTACACACCGTTTACGGAGGCGCCCACCTCTTTAAATCCGACACGGTACAGCGCCTCGGTTCACTGGCGCGCCGCTCCCTGGAGCAGTTCGCGCCTGACGCCGCGACGTTCGCAAACGCGATCGGGCTCACCGGAAGCGCAGAGTTACCCAGCCGGATCTACCAGCGCGTCACTGAAAAGTTGCAGCGCGAACCTGTTGAAGACTTTCGCATTGACTTCGAAGATGGCTACGGCAATCGTCCCGACGCCGAAGAAGACGGGCACGCCGCTTCAGCCGCAGGTGAAGTCGCCGAGGGCGCCAGGAACCAGACGCTGCCGCCGTTCATCGGCATTCGTATCAAACCGTTCAACGAAGAGCTTCGCTCCCGCAGCTTCCGCACGCTCGACATCTTCGTCCGCAATCTCGTCGAACGAAACAACGGTCAGTTGCCGGCGAACTTCGTCGTGACGTTGCCGAAAATCACGATCCCGCAACAAGTGACCGCTCTCGTCCAACTCCTAACGCGTTTGGAACAGGAGACCCGTCTCGCGGAAGGCAGTCTGAAATTCGAGATGATGATCGAAACGACGCAGTCGATCATCGATCATAGTGGTCAACTCAATCTGCCGCTGTTGCTCGCGCAAGCTGAAGGCCGTTGTGTCGCGGCGCACTTTGGAACTTACGATTACACCGCCGGTTGCAACATCACCGCCGCGCATCAACACATGCTCCACCAGGCGTGCGATTTCGCGAAACACATGATGCAGGTCTCATTCGCCGGCACCGGCGTTTGGCTATCAGACGGCGCGACGAACATCATGCCCGTCGCCCCGCATCGCGCACCCGAGGGCGGCACGTTGACGCAACAACAGATCGACGAGAACCGCGAAACAGTTCATCGTGCCTGGCGACTCCACTACGACCACATTCAGCACTCGTTGACCAACGCGTTCTACCAGGGTTGGGACTTGCACCCGGCGCAACTTCCCACTCGTTACGCCGCCGTTTATGCTTTCTTTCTCGAAAGCCTCGACGCCGCGTCAGAACGTTTGAAGAACTTCGTCGAGAAAGCTGCGAAGGCGACGCTCGTTGGCGACGTTTTCGACGACGCAGCAACGGGTCAGGGTCTGTTGAACTATTTCCTGCGCGCCATCAACTGCGGCGCGATCAAGGAAACGGAAGCGGTCGAACGTTCGGGTTTGACGCTGCCCGAGCTGCGTTCGGCATCGTTCGTGAAGATTCTGAAGAACCGGCAGGCGCTATGAGTTGCACTGGGAAAGGTTTCCCGCGAAGGCGCAAAGATGGGAACCTTTAACTACCATGAGGACACGTGACCATGTTGTGGAAACTTACAATCTGTTTAGCTGTAACGATGATGTTGATTTCAACTCTGACAACTGCACAGGACGGTAATTCCGAGCTCGTACGCAAAATCGCGCGCTTCGCTCCGACGCCATTGACGGCAGACACGAAGAAATTGACAGCGAAAGATCGCCAGGCACTCGACAAGATCATCGCTGCGGCAAAGTTGCTCGATCCGTTGTTCCTGCGACAGGTCTGGGGCGGTAACGAAGCACTCGAAAAGAAACTCAAAGCTGAATCATCCGCGACGAGTCAGGCACGTCTGAAGTATTTCTATATCAACGATGGCCCATGGTCGCGACTCGACAGTAACGAGCCGTTCATCGAAAACGTCCCCCGCGAAAAACCCACCGGCGCAAACTACTACCCCGAAGACATGACGAAGGATGAGTTCAACTCGTGGGTGCAAAGTCTTCCCGAAGCTGAGAAACAGAAGGCGACCGGCTTCTTCTACGTGATCCGCCGCGGGACCGACAAGAAGTTGACACTCGTGCCGTACAGTCAGGCTTACAAGGACCTACTCGAACCGTCGGCGAAACTATTGCGCGAAGCGGCCGCGCTCACCACGAACGCAACGCTCAAAGATTTTCTCAACAAACGCGCCGATGCATTTGGTTCCGACGACTACTACGCCAGCGATGTCGCGTGGATGGATCTCGACTCGCCAATCGACGTCACTATCGGTCCATACGAAACCTACGAAGACGAACTCTTCAGTTACAAAGCTGCTTTCGAAGCTTACGTCACGCTGCGTGACGACGCCGAGACGGCGAAACTCGCGGGGTTCAGCAGCCATCTCCAGGAGCTGGAAAACAATTTGCCGATGGATCCGAAGTATCGCAATCCAAAACTCGGCGCGGCTTCGCCCATCCGCGTGGTCAACGTGGTGTTCAGTTCCGGTGAAGGCAACAGCGGTGTCCAGACTGCCGCATTCAATTTGCCCAACGATGAGCGCGTCATCAAAGAGAAAGGCTCCAAGCGTGTCATGCTGAAGAACACGCAGGACGCGAAGTTTAATAAGACACTCATCCCGATCTCGCGCGTTGTTCTCGAACCAGCCGACCAGTCGGCGCTGGCGTTCGATTCGTTCTTCACGCATATCCTCTGTCACGAGCTGATGCACGGTCTCGGTCCGCACAACATCAAGATCGCCGGGCAGGACACGACGGTGCGCAAACAACTGAAAGAGCTTTATTCGGCGATCGAAGAGGCGAAGGCCGACATGACGGGACTGTGGGCGCTGCAGTTCATGATCGATCGCGGCATTATCGACAAGGCGATGGAGCGGACGTTGTACACGACGTATCTCGCAAGCATGTTTCGCTCGGTGCGGTTTGGTATTACTGAGGCGCACGGCCGCGGCGTGGCGATGCAGTTCAACTACTTAGCCGACGAAGGCGCGATCAGGTTCAACGAGGCGAAGGGAACGTTCAGCATCGACAACGCGACGATCAAAGATGCAGTGCGCAAGCTGACGCACGACCTGCTCACACTCGAAGCGGAAGGTTCTTACGATAAGGCGAAAGCGATACTCGATAAGTTCGCGGTGATCAGACCGCCGATGCAGCAGGCGATGGATAGGTTGAAGGACGTGCCCGTGGATATCGAACCGGTTTTCCCGCTGGCGAAGTGAGTCACAAGAGGCACAAGCAACACAAACAGGAGCCGCAACGGTAACAAGGAAAGTTAGAACGGTAACAGGAGTCAGAACGGTTTAATGAAGAACCTGACGTCCTTCTTTTGTGTTTTTTGTGCCTCTTTGTGGCCCAACGTCTCTTAATCCCGAAATTGTTTTCTGAAGAAGGTGGCGATCTTCCAGGCGTCGATCGCCTTCCAGGGCATTTCGCCGGTGGTGTAGTGACCGCAGGGTAGCCAAACGATATCGAGCGGAAGCTTGAGTCGTCGCGCCTCGGCGATCGCGTCGCGCGAGAGGTCGAGCGGAAACGTCAGATCGTAACGCGCGATGATGAAGCGGATCGGTCGTTGTCCCACGCGCGACATAAACGGAAACGGACTGATCGGCTGCCAGTACTCCCGCAGTTCATCCAACGTCAACTGATCCCCAAAACCAGCGCGCACGTGCGTGGTCGAGAGACCGTGCCAGACGACGTCCGCCACGAAACCGGAAACGTGATTGAAGGCGCCGGCGTCAAGATGTGGTTCGTGTGCGAAGGCCAGAAACGAAATGCACGAACCAACACTCGTGCCGAGAATTCCGACGCGTTCGTATCCCTCATTTTTCAACCAGCGCACGGCAGCTCGTGTGTCCAACACGGCCTGCCGCATCGACTGGATCGTGCGTCCGATGTTGGTGCTGACCAGGTGATCGGCGCGTTCGATCTCGGGTGGCTTGCGTTGCAGGTGGTACGGAAGCGTCAGCCGCAACGCCGACATGCCGATGAAGTTGAAGATGCGGCACGCTTCGACGTGACTTTCCGGTTGTGCATTCCACTGCGGCAGCACGACGACGGCATTTCGTGGCCGGGTGCCGTTCTTAGTCTTCGCGAGAAAGTAGCGCCCGTGCGCGATGTTATTTTCGGCTGATGGCGTGTGGATCGCGCTCGTCCAGGTGAGCTGGTCGCCTTCGAGTCGATAGTCTTTGATTTCCGGCAACGAATAAAAATCGTCGCTCGACTGCATGACACGCTTCGTGTGTTGGCGGAACAGTTCGCGCGGATCGTCGCCATTGACGCGATCGGCGATGTATGGCAAGCCCCAATCGAGGGGACGGACGAGGCGATTATTGTCGCGTTGGTGGTACCAGCGTTCGCGCCGGTACATGTAATTCTTCCAGAAAGCCATGAAAAATCCGTGTTTCCCTGTGTTGCGAGACGCAAGGAAACACGGATTGTACAGAAAGAACTACTTAGTTACACGTGCTCAGCTTGAAGCTGTGAATAAACGTGCTCCAATTGAAGTTTCCGTTCGCGGGTTGGAACTGCGATGTAAAGACCATCGTGCAGCCGTCAACCGGATCGACGGAAATCGTGCTGTAGTCGCCCCAACGTGAAAGGCTCGGGGTCTGAATGCCGAAGCCCGTGAGAGCGTTCGTTTCGTTACCCAGCGTGCCGGCTGGATCCGACGGACCGCGATAGGCGTAACGAATGCTTGGCACAATGCTCGACGCGTTCGAGATGTTGTAACCGATAGCGATACCGCCGGTTTTGTCTATCGCGGCGCTTCCCATCCAACGAAAGTCATTCGTCGGCGCGAAGGTGCCTTGCTGGAACAATACCGGATTCGCACTCGCGAAGCTCTGTCCGGCGGCGTTGCGAAGTTCATACCAGCGAATGCCAACGCCAGTGCCACTCGTGACCGAGTGATTGATGACCAACGCTTCGTGATCCCCGAACTTGCGGTAGCTGAGGCGATACATGAGACGGTCGGCGAGCGAGTCCAGTCGCTGCGACGTTCCCGGTTGCGGGATGCAGACGCCACCGCCACAGGCGCGACTGAATGGAGCCACTCCCGAAACGGCAATCGGACCGGTTAGTGTTCCGGTGCCGGTACCCCAGTTCACGGCAAACCGCCAGAAGTTGATCGTTGTCGAAGTCATACTTAGCAACAGGTTCGGCGACCCGGCAGGCGGCAGCGTAGTGCCTTCGAGATCCGCGGGTTCGAGGCTGTGGTGCGCGGTGCCGGTGCTGACACAAGCCTGGCGGGCGGCGCCGCCGACGAGCATCTGTGCGCGTTCAAGAGCGCAGACCGTATTGCCTCGGAACGAAGAGCCGTTGCGGAACATGTTGTAAGTGATGTAGTAGGCATCCGGCCAAACGCCCATCTTCGGATAGTCGTTGAAGTCACGATTGTACGAGAAGGCGTAACGGAAATAAGAGCCGGTCGGATCGGGCGTCGTCGAGACGGCGACGCACTGAGTGAATGGGTTGCCGGAGACAGCAAACTGCGTCAGGATCCAACGATCGGCTAACTGGTCGTACTGCACAATCGGGTCGCCGTCGTTGTCGTTCTGGCAGCGGCCGCCGAAACCTTGCCAAACCACGTTGCCTTGCTTCGGAAAGCCCGCGACGAGGTTGAAACCAGTGATTTGATTATTGGCGTCTCTGGTTAACGTGTAGATCGAATAGCGCAGGTTCACCCACTGGACGTAGTGATTTGGACCAACGTCGCCGGTGGTGTCAGGCGGCGCAACGCGCGCGGCCGGATCGACGGGGGTGCCGACGGTCGAAGCTTTCGGATCGGCCAATGCGGAAGGCAAGCCGAAGCCTTTGGCAGCCAGGGGATCCTCGAAGGGCTTGTTACTGTGCGTGACTTTGTCTGGCCTTCCGGGTTCAAAGTCGCGGCCTTCGCGAGCGGGTTTGGCGGGTTCGCCGGTCTCGAACATCTCGCGCAGCGGTTTGGTGGTCTTGTCGAAATGAATGGCGTTGCTAACCTCAGCGCGGCGCTGTTCGGCTATTTCGCTCTGCCCCTGAACTGCCAGTGGCAGCGAGCTGACAGCACACAGGATTAGCATCATCGGAAGGGCAAATTTTTTCACGGACATCCTCCAGAATTCAGGGCTAGTGAGAAATGAACTGCAGTAGTAATTGGGAGTTCGTAAACTACGGCTGACCTCAGAC
>DATJKO010000603.1:0-11926 GCA_035491355.1 Pyrinomonadaceae bacterium | reverse complement strand
CATAGACAACAACGAGCGCCAGCGAAGCGAGAAACCAATGCGCGCGTAAACCCACGCGCGGCGAGCCGCGAAACGCGCGCGCCGCCAGAATCGCGAGCAGCGCATACTCCAGCAAATGAGCGATCTTTCGCGTGACAGCGTGGATCGCCGCCATGCTCTCCGGAGTCGTGGCGGGAAACAGCCAAAGGACTAGTGGGCCAATTATTCGCGAGGTATTTCCTGCGGAAAAACTGCCGGTCGAAGCAAACGAGATGAACGCCATCCAGAGGATGAGCGGCACGTACCGGCTAACCGTTCTAGAGGGCAGCGGCTCCGGAAACGACTTCGATGATCTCATTGGTGATTGCGGCCTGACGGACGCGATTCATGTTCAACGTCAAAGTGTCGATCAGTTCGCTCGCGTTCTTCGACGCAGAATCCATCGCGGTCATGCGCGCACCATGTTCGGAGGCAACCGACTCGAGCAACGCGCGAAAGATTTGCGTCTCGACGAGCCGTGGCAAGAGGCGTCCGAAGATTTCTTCGGCCGGTTGTTCGTAGATGTAGTCGACCATCGACACGGCTTGTTGAGATCTTATTTCCGTGTCGTCTTCTGTGGCGCGCGCAACGGGTAGCAACTGTTCGAGCACGACGCGTTGCGACAGCACAGATTTGAACTCGTTGTAGAGCAGAAAGACTTTGTCGATACCCGTGTCGTCGGTGTAGAGCTTGATGATGTGACGCGCGACTTCGAGCGCCTCTGAAAACTCGACGCGGCCTTTTCCCGTCAGTCCGAGAAACTCTCCCACTAGTGTCGCGTGTCGACTGCGGAAGAAGTCGCGGCCTTTGCGCCCAACCGGAAGCAGCTCGACGGTCTTGTCGGCGTTCTCCTTCATGAACGCTTGTGCCGCCTTTGTGAGGTTGGTGTTGAAAGCGCCGCACAGTCCTTTGTCGGCAGTGACGAGAACTAAGAGGTAGCGCTGATCGCCACGTCGATCGAGCAGCGGGTGATGGAAGTTCTCATCGGTTCGCTTCGCCAGCTCGCCGAGCACCTCCATCATCTTGTTCGCAAAAGGGCGCGCGGTAACGACGCGATCCTGCGCGCGTTTGAGCTTCGCCGCCGAGACCATCTTCATAGCCTTGGTGATCTGCTGCGTGTTCTTGACCGACTTGATGCGCCGGCGAATGTCCAGAAGATTCGGCATTGCTTAAGCTGTGGGCGCTGCGGCCGAGGCCCCCCTTGCTGATGTCGGCGCGAAGTCCGGCGACTCAGACTGCTGTTGCCACGTGTCTTTGAAGTCTTCCAGGACCTGCTTGAGATCTTTCTTGATCTCGTCTGTCAGCGATTTCTTTTCCGAGATCGCGGCGAGCAGACCCGGATGCGAGTTCTCGACAAACTTGAGCAAGCTCGATTCGAACCGTCGCACGTCTGCTACGGGAACGTCGTCGACATAACCGTTCGTTGCAGCCCAGATGACGAGCACCTGTTTCTCGACGTCCACCGGTTGATACTGTGGCTGCTTCAAGACTTCGGTGAGTCGCTGACCGCGGGCCAACTGCGCCTGCGTTGCGCGATCGAGGTCGGAACCAAACTGCGCGAAGGCCTGCAGTTCGCGGAACTGCGCCAGGTCCAAACGCAATGTTCCCGCGACCTGTTTCATCGCCTTGATCTGCGCCGAACCGCCTACACGCGAAACGCTGTTGCCAACGTTGATCGCCGGGCGGAAGCCGCTGTTGAAGAGGTCCGCCTCGAGGAAGATCTGACCGTCGGTAATCGAAATCACGTTCGTCGGAATGTACGCCGAGATGTCACCCGCCTGCGTTTCGATAATCGGCAAGCTGGTCAGCGAACCACCACCTTTGAGATCAGAAAGTTTTGCCGCGCGTTCGAGCAGACGCGAGTGCAGGTAGAAAACGTCGCCCGGATATGCCTCGCGGCCCGGCGGACGTCGAAGCAGCAACGAGATTTCGCGATAGGCCGCTGCTTGCTTTGAAAGGTCGTCGTAAATCGTCAGCGCGTGCTTGCCGTTGTCGCGGAAGTACTCACCCATCGCGGCGCCGGAATAAGGCGCGAGAAACTGCATCGCCGCTGGATCTGAAGCAGTCGCTTTGATCACAATGGTGTAGTCCATCGCGCCGAATTCCTGCAGCGTTTTCACGACCTGGGCCACCGTCGACGCCTTCTGGCCGATTGCGACGTAGATGCAGACTACGTCTTTGCCTTTTTGATTGATGATCGTGTCGACAGCCACTGCCGTTTTTCCTGTTTGACGGTCGCCGATGATCAGCTCGCGCTGTCCACGTCCGATCGGCACCATCGCGTCGATCGCTTTGAGACCGGTCTGCAGTGGCTCTTTTACCGGCTGACGATCGACCACGCCCGGAGCGATGCGCTCAACGGGATAGTAGTGCTCGGTCACGATTGGACCAGCGTCGTCAATCGGATTGCCCAGCACGTCGACCACGCGCCCGACGAGGGCTTCGCCGACCGGCACCTGCATGATGCGTCCGGTGCGCTTCACGAGATCGCCTTCGCGAATGGTCTGGAAGTCGCCGAACAACACCGCGCCGACTTTGTCCTCTTCCAGGTTGAGCGCCAACCCGCGAACGTCATGCGGAAACTCGAGCAGTTCGCCGGCCATGACTTTTTCCAAGCCGTGGATCTCGGCGATGCCGTCGCCGATCTTGATCACAGTTCCGACTTCGGTAACCGTGCCGTCGTGGTCGAAGTTCTCGATCTGTTTACGAATAATCTCGTTGATTTCGCTAGCTCTTATCGGTTCCATGATTACCTCTAAATTGCTTTACGCATTAACGACCGGCGAGTTCGTCTGACAAACGTTCCAATCGACTCTGAACAGAGCCGTCAAATATGGTTGAGCCGATGCGAGCGACCAAACCGCCAATGATCGTCTCATCGGTGTTGAAGGTCACGCGCACGCTTCGTCCGGTGGCGGCTGCCAGCGTCTCGCGCAGTTGATTCTTTAGATCTTCCGGAATTGGTTTGGCTGTCGTGACGTTTGCCGAAACAACGCCACCACGCTCGTCGAGGACGTGACCAAAGCGTTCGGCCACATCTCGCAACTGGGAGAGGCGCGCATTTCGCAGCAACACGCGGAGGAAGCTCGCCGTCGTCGGTCGCACTCGCGTACGCGCGATCAACTCCTCGAGCACTTTGCGTTTATCGTCGTACGGGATAGTGGGATTCGCAAAGACTTCTTTCAGCTCGGGGTTGGAGTCGATCATCGAGGCCCACTGATCGATCTCCTGTTGGACCTCGCGCTCCTCTTTTCGTTCGACAACTACATCGGCGAGGGCTGACGCGTAACGACGCGCAACAGTCTGCGAACTCAAACTCGCGTCCTCCTCAATTCGCCGATGCTTTCCTTAATAAGCAACACTTCGTCGTCAGGCTTCATTTGCGTGCGCACCGTGTTGCGCGCAACCTCGATGCTTCTGTTCGCGAAGAACTGGCGCAGTTGTTTGCGGGCGATCTTGTCGGCGGTCTCCATTTCTCTACGAGCCTGCTGTTCGAGTTTTTCGACTTCGCGTTTAGTTGAGGCGGCCAGTCGTTCGCGCTCGGATGACGCTTCCTTACTGGATTGATCGTGGATGACCCGGACGTCTGCATCGACACGCTTTAATAAGGAGTCAGCGTCTGCGACCTTCGCCTGCGCGGCTTCACGTTTCTGCAGCGCGTCGACCAACTCCTGCTTGATGGCATCGCGGCGACCCGCTAACGCTTCGCTGATCTTCCGCCGCAGGAGATAAGCCATCACCGCGATAAAAACGAAGAGATTGAAAAACTTCCAGAGTTCGAGCCCTGGATAATTGGCCCACGCGGGCAATTCTATAGACGCAAGTATTAACATCGGTGTACTAGCTGCGCCGGCGTAGTATTTGAGAGCTTATCAATACGCCCATCGAATCTGCTTGCGATTCAAGTTCCGTTCGGACTCTGTCCTGCTGCTTCTGGATGGACTCGAGTTCCTTCGCCACTGTTCGCGAAAGCTCTTCGCGATGCTGTCGCACCTTCTCGTCCTTTTGTTTGAGACCGGCGGCGCGTTCCTTTTCCAGTAACCGGTAGCCGTCTGCACGAGCCTCGCGTAACGCTTGTTGGTAAGTCCTTGTCTTTTCCTCCGCTTCAGCACTCAGCATTTGCGCTTCGACCAGGCGGCCGCCGATCTGTTTCTCGCGGTCGGCGAGTATCTTGTTAATGGGTTTGAGCAGGGTCCGGTTCAGGATGAACACCATTAAAAAGATCATTACCAGGTGGAGCAGCAAGGTGCCGTCAGGAACCAACTGAATTGAGGCTTCTGCCAGGAACATCCGATTCCTCTACTGTGCGTTGATTATGCCCGCCGAAAAGCGCGCGAGTCTAACATGGTGACAATAGAGGGTCAACCGACGGCCCACCTTCGAGTTTGCGGGGACTTTGGTTATGGAGAGGTTGTACATTGTACTTCGCGACACTTTACTATTTACACAGGTGCCGCCGTGATCAGCAGTTCGTAAATGCGATCAAGGTCCTGCGAGTTATAAAAACTGATCTCAACTCGGCCCCGACCCTCGCTGCCCATCTGAACTATTCTGACCTGCGTCCCTAACGCGCGACGGAGCTTGGTCTCCGCAGCGCGGATGTTGGGGTCGACATTTTGTACGACCCGAGGCGGTCGGGGCGCCCTGTCAGCCGAGGCCTTCTGGACCAGGATCTCCGTCGCTCTGACAGAGAGTTGATCCTCAAGAACCTGCCGGGCCAGTCGACGCTGAAGGTCTGGATGCGACAAGCCTAGTATGGTTCGAGCATGACCGGTCGAGAGCCGACCTTCGATGACTAGCTGCTGTAAGTCCGGTGGGAGCTTTAAGAGGCGCAAATAGTTTGTGATGTACGACCGATCGCGCCCTATTCGAGTCGCCAAAGCCTCCTGAGTAAGACCGACGTTTTCGATGAGTCGCTTGTAGGCCTGTGCCTCTTCTATTGGGTTGAGGTCTTCGCGCTGAATGTTTTCAATGAGAGCGATCTCGAGCAGGTTCTGATCGGCGATGTCCTTAACGAGTACCGGCACTCGGGTCAACCCCGCCAACTTTGCCGCGCGCCAACGTCGCTCGCCGGCGATCAGTTCGAACCCTTCGCCCTGACGGCGGACCAGCAGTGGCTGGACGATCCCGTGAGTTTTGATTGACTCCGCCAAACTTTCGAGAGCCGCTTCGTCGAAGTTTGTCCGCGGCTGCATCGGGCCGGGCACAATTAAGTTCAGGTCAACTTCTGACGGTTCCGCTCCAAGGTCGAGAGTGCGGTCAGAGGACAGCAGCGCCCCCAGACCCCGACCCAGCGCTTTTCGATTCATAGACAATCTCCCGGGCCAGGCGCGAGTACGCTTCGGCCCCTTTCGAGTTAGCGTCGTAACTAATTATTGGTTTGCCATGGCTGGGGGCTTCGGCCAGCCTCACGTTGCGTGGGATTACTGTCTGGAAGACCTGGAGTCCGTAGAAATCGCGCAGATCCGCGGCGACCGCAGCTGAAAGATTCGTGCGCTCGTCGTACATCGTCAGCAGAAGTCCTTCGATCATCAGGCCCGGGTTGTGGAGACGCCGGATTCGCGCGAGCGTGTCGAAGAGCTCAGTCACGCCTTCGAGCGCGTAGTACTCACACTGGATTGGGACGACAAGAGACTTCGCCGCAGTCAGAGCGTTGAGCGTCAGCAGACCGAGAGACGGCGGACAGTCGATGATCAGATACTCATAATTGGGTTCCACGGCCGCGAGTGCGCGCTTCAAGCGGAACTCGCGCTGCTCGACTTCGACCAACTCGATTTCGGCGCCCGCCAAGTCCTTATTCGACGGAACAACCTCAAGAGACGGGATGATGGTCGGCAGGGTGATTGCCGAAATTGGTTCGTCGAGGACCAGGCTGTGATAGAGACCTCGGCGGAAACTGCCGCGCTGGACGCCCGTTCCGGAAGTGGCATTACCCTGCGGGTCAGCATCGACGAGCAGGACCCGGCTCCCCCAACTGGCGATCGTCGCGGCAAGATTAACCGCGGTAGTGGTCTTACCGACTCCGCCTTTTTGGTTTGCGACGGCTATTATTCTAGCCATTTATCGTGCGGGGGCACCTCTCATGGGACGGTTTCACGTGTCCCGGACACACTACCACAAACCCGAGGGACACGTGAAACATGGCGTCCTGTTAGACGCTTTTTTGTTGTGCGGAAAGGAAAACGAGCAGAGTTGAGAGGGCGCCGGGGGTCAGGCCGGGCAGTTGACGGGCTTCGCCGAAGGTTTCGGGACGAGCCCGGTCGAGGCGCTCGACGATTTCGTTTGAGAGGCCGCTGATGTTCGCAAACGTCGTCTCGCTGGGGATCTTTAGGGTGTCGTGCTGGTAGAGACGCGTGATGGTGGCTTTCTGTGACTCGAGGTAGCCCGAGTAAAGGGAATCAGCCAACACCGAATTCAGATCGGCTTCGGCGACCGGCTTCATCTCTCCGGGAAGCAACGACATGATGAGCTCGGAGTTAACTTTCGGGCGCTTCGCGAGCTGCGCGAGCGAGATGACATCACCGAGATCTGTCCCGAGCAGAGCTGAGATGGCGGCGTGCTGAGCGTCCGACCGACGCAAGCGTGTGTGGTCGAGCGCGCTCCGCAGTCGAGCGAGACGCGCTTGCCGCGAGTTAAATCGCTCCCAATCGGCATCACCAACCAGTCCGATCTCGCGACCATAACGCCCAAGTCGCTCGTCGGCGTTGTCATATCGAAGCGCCAGCCGATACTCCGCGCGCGAAGTAAAGATGCGATAGGGCTCATCCACTCCATGCTTGATTAGGTCCTCGATGAGTACCCCGGTATATGACTCCTCGCGCCGCAACCGAAGCGGGGTCCGCTTCTGCGTGTACAACGCGGCATTAACTCCTGCTACCAACCCCTGGCAGCCGGCTTCTTCATAACCGGTCGTTCCGTTGATCTGACCTGCGTGAAATAGTCCCGCAACTCGCGAGGTCTGCAGATCCGGACCCAACTCGCGCGGGTCAACGAAATCGTACTCAATCGCGTACCCCGGACGAATGATGCGCGCCTCCTCCATTCCGGGAATCATGCGCACGAGTTCCTGCTGCATCTCGGCGGGCAGGGAAGTCGAGAAGCCATTCAAATAGACTTCATTTGTATCGTGTCCCTCCGGCTCCAGGAAGAGCTGGTGCCGCGACTTATCCGAGAACTTTACGACCTTGTCTTCGATCGACGGACAGTAACGCGGACCCACACCACGGATTTTGCCCGAGTACAGCGGCGACTCCGCGATGTTCTCCCGAATGGAATCATGAACGCGCTCCGTCGTGTAGCCGATGTAGCATTTTATCTGCTCTTGCTCAATTTCATCGGTGGCAAATGAGAACGGCACCGGCGTTCGATCCCCGGGTTGCGGTTCAAACGCGCTCCAGTCGATTGTCCGCCCATCTAACCGTGGGGGGGTGCCCGTCTTTAGACGACCCACCGGAAATCCAAGATTCTTGAGCGCGTCAGCGAGCTCGATGGAGGCCGGCTCACCCGCCCGACCGCCTCGATACGTACGCCGACCAGTATGAATGAGGCCGTTCAAGAAAGTACCAGTCGCCACCACCACCGCCTGCGCGCCAAAACATCGCCCATCCTCGAGCGTCACGCCGGCTATGTGCCCGTTATGAATGACAAAGTCGACCACTTTGCCTTGCCGCAGATGAAGATTCGAGGTGCCTTCGAGTGTCCGCCGCATCTCAGCGCGATAGCGCATCCGGTCGGCCTGCGCCCGCGGTGACTGCACCGCCGGCCCGCGTGAACGATTCAGCAACCGAAACTGAATTCCGGTCCGATCGATAACACGACCCATGATTCCGCCAAGCGCATCGATCTCCCGTACCAGGTGACCCTTCGCGATACCACCGATCGCGGGATTGCACGACATCTGGCCGACGAGATCCAGATTCAACGTGATGAGCCCCGTCTCCGCGCCGAGTCGAGCGGCAGCAGAAGCCGCTTCGCAACCAGCGTGACCGGCGCCAATCACTACCACATTGAAAACCTCGTCGAACGACATCACTTACTTTCCAATACAAAACGTGGCGAAGATCTCCGACAGAATATCTTCCGTCGTCGTCTCGCCTGTGATCTGTCCCAGGTACTTCAGCGCATTGTGCAGCGGCACCAACACAAGCTCCTCACTATGCCGATCCCGAAGAGCCGCCTGGGCCAACTCGAGCTCCTGCTTCGTCCGGCACAGCAGATCATAATGCCGCACGTTTGTAATTAGCAGTCCCTGATCCTCAACTCCTGCGCTATTCAAACTCTCGAGCATCGCCCTGCGAAGGCAGTCGAGACCTTCTCCAGTCCTTGCAGACACATTAATAGTTCGACCGGCCCCAACACAACTCTCCGCACCTTTGAACGACGGCAGATCGCTCTTGTTCATCACCACTAGCCGACGACTCTCCGACGTCTGACTCAACAGATCCCGATCAGATGGTCCAACTTCCTCACTTCCGTCAATCACAACCAGCACGAGGTCGGCATCACTCAGCGCACGATGTGTTCGTTCGATCCCGAGCGTTTCAATTCCATCACTCGTCTCGCGGACGCCGGCAGTGTCGGTGAGTATCAGCGGTATCCCGCCTAGATCAATCGCTTCCGAAAGCGTGTCGCGCGTGGTTCCCGGAAACTCGGTAACGATGGCTCGCTCGTGTGCCACTAAACTATTGAAAAGACTGGATTTACCTACATTTGGGCGACCCGCGATCGTCACTCTCGCACCGTCCTGAAGCAGCCGTCCGGCACTGAAACTCGCGCTCAACTTTTCGATGCCCGCGATCACGGAGGTCAGTATCTCTTCCACTTCATTCACTCGCGGCTCTGGCAGATCATCTTCAACAAACTCCAGCGCCGACTCGAGCAACACGATCACATCGATCAACTTCTCTTTGAACGGATTCAGCGCATTCGACAGTTCTCCATTCATCTGTCGCGTCGCTTGTTTCACTGCGGCGTCAGTCTGCGCGGCGATCAGATCGCGAATCGCCTCCGCCTGGGCCAGATTGATCTTGCTGTTCGATAACGCGCGTAACGTGAACTCACCTGGACCAGCCAACGCTGCTCCCAACTCCAGCGTTCGATCGACAATCTGGCGGACGACCGCCGGCGTTCCATGACAACTGATCTCTACGACGTCTTCACCGGTGAGCGAGTGCGGAGCGAGAAAGCACGTGAGAATAACCTCATCGATAACCTGATCGTTCTTGCTGAGTTTGGTGAGCTTCGCCTTGCGCGGTTCGATGTCACCGAGACCCGCCATTTGAGTTGCGATATTGATCGCGAGTGGACCACTCAAACGGACCACAGCGAGAGCGCCGCGGCCTCTCGGAGTGGATAGTGCGACGATCGTACTCATCGTAAGTTGTGAAAAGGCAAACTAAGGGGAGGAACTAAACCCTAACCCTGGCGGGCGCCGCTCTTCAGACTGATTCTCAACTTCCGCTCGGCGCCTTCGCCTATCGACTCAGTGGAAAGATCCGGACTGTCCGCGAGTGTCAAATGAATGATCCGTCTTTCGTTGGCGGTCATCGGCTGAAAGGTAAACGCGGTGCCAGTCTGTCGCACACGACTCGCGGCGAGATTCGCCATCGCCTGCAACTCAGCTTCACGCGTCGCGCGAAATCCGTGAACGTCACAAACGAGTCGCTCGCCGGCGCCGAGACTCCGTCCGAACACCTGATTGATCAGATGTTGCAGCGCTTCGAGTAACTCTCCCGTCTGGGCCTGGAGCAGTTCCGCGTCGTGACCCTCGATATCCAACACTTCGCCGCTGACTGCCTGCTTAGCTTTTACTCGCAGTTGCAGACCCGTCATGTCGAAGACATTCTCGAGAAACTCTGCTGCTTGTTGCGTAGCTTCACTCATGACTCATCTATCCAATAACTGGTTCACGAACCTGACGGCACGGGATCCGGTCGCTTTTTACTTTTCTGCGATCCCTTCGCCGGCGGCTCGGGCACCTTGTCGTCGTCCGATTTGGTCCAATGATTGATCAGGAACTGCTGACTGAAGCCGACAATATTACCAACCAACCAGTAAAGAACTAAGCCCGAAGGCGCGGTCCATAAAACGTAGAGCATGAACAGCGGCATGCCGATCGCCATCATCTTGCGCTGCAGAGGATCCGCTTGAGGCGCGGGCGTCACCAGTTGCAGCACCACCATCGTGCCGGTCATCAGGATGGGCAGGATGTGAATGAAGTATGGTTCGGCGGCCGACAAGTCCGGTATCCATAGGAAACTCGCCTGACGAAAATCCAACGAGATCGTAATGGCGCGATACAACGCAAACAGGAAAGGCATTTGGATGAGCAGTGGCAAACAGCCGCCCAGCGGATTGCCTTCCTTCATCAACTTGAGCTGCTCCATTTGCAGCTCCTTCAAACGCGGATCGTTCTGCTTGAGCCCTTTGATCTTCTCTTGCAGCTCCTTCATCTTCGGCGCAAGCTTCGCCGCTTTCTTCATCGCCCTGGACGAGCGCCACTTCAACGGGAAGAACAGCGAGTAGATGACGATCGTGAAGAGAATGATCGCGATGCCATAACTGCCAGTCAGTTTGTTCAGATATGTGATCGCCTGAAGGATCGGCACCGCCAGCGGACGCGAAAGCCACGAGAAGTATCCGTAATCAATCAATCCATCAAGATCGATCGGCCGATTGACAACGCTCGTGATGTGGTTGCTTGTTTGCTCCAGCAGGAAGTGATCTTTCGGACCGGCATAGATCAGCGTGCGCGAACCGTCCGACGGAATCGGCACGTACGCGGTGATGAGAAATCGTTTCTCGACCGCAGCGCCGTCAGGCTTGTGCTCATAGGCGGTGGTGCGATATTCGAGGCCGTTAGTGTGCGTCGGCGGAATCGCCACCATCCCGAAGTACGTATCGGCCACACCCGCCCAATCAACGGGACCACTCATCGCAAGCTTGTCCGGGCTGCTGCTGTTGCCGTTGATTTTGGCGGCGAGATGTCGTTCCAGCTTGCTGTTAACAAAGGCGACGCCTTCGGGCGCGACAGAATAAAACGTGTGGTGGCGAATTCCCTGATCGCCGATGTTTGGTCCAATCGCGACCTGGACCTGCGGCACAACCTGGTCGCCACGCTTAACGGAGACAGCCAGGTCCGTTTCATAATTGTCGGCGTTGAAAACTATCGACTTCTTGACCTGGACCTGATTGGGCTCCTCATAAACGAATGTGAGCTCTTTCGTCTGACCCGCAGTTAAATTCAGAAAGACGTCGCCTTCAGTCTTATCAACGCCCTGGATCTGATACGTCGCTGAGCGCAGCAGCTCATCGAGCGCTGCATCGCCTGTTTGCAACTGGAGCGGAACGAGTCTGGGTTGTCGCTGTAATCCGTCGGCAGAAATCAACTCGAGCGGATGCTTCTCTTGTTTCCTCCCCTTCACCGAGTAGATCGGCTGACCGTTCTTATTTGCTTTGATAATCCAACTCACCGGCTCGGCGCCAAGTGTTTCAAACTTCGCGGCGTACAGCGGCGTCTCGACGACGATCGTTCGCCTCGGAGCGGCGGATGCGTTCGCGGATTGAATCGGCGCCGACGGCGTCGGACTCGTGTTGGCAATTTGGGAAGGCGCAGCAGTCGCGGCAGGGGACGGACTCGGTGAGCCTCCGTTTTGCGCGTTCTGCGGATTCTTTACCGGTGGAAAAAAATAAGTCCACGCAAGAAGAATCGTGGAGGAGAGTACTAAAGCTATTAAGAGTCGTTTTTGCTGCATGTCGTACTAACGATACTAACTACCTGCTGACAGCACGGAACCCCGGTTCAGCCAGCCTATTTGACCGGATCATAACCGCCCGGATGGAATGGATGACAACGGAGTATTCGACGTGCGGCCAGTGCGGTACCGCGCAAGGCTCCGTAACGAGAGAT
>DATJKO010000602.1:0-5030 GCA_035491355.1 Pyrinomonadaceae bacterium | reverse complement strand
GTCTGGTCGCATTGCGTCAATCCAACGCGTCGCAACCGGATGCGCAGATCTCGCCAGGCAACTTTCTCGAGTGGCAACGACAGAGCCGCTCCCTGGATCTCGCTGCGTATCGAACTGTTTCTTACAACCTGACGGGCGAGGGAAATCCCGAGCGACTGTTGGCGGGACGGGTTTCGTCCGGTTTCTTCAAACTGCTCGGAGCGCAGCCGGCTTGGGGCCGCGATTTTCTTGCCGAAGAAGATCAACCGGGACGTGAGAAGGTTGTAATTATCAGTGCCGGCCTCTGGCGCCGGCGCTTCGGTGGTTGGGGAGACGTCCTCGGCAAGTCGCTGAAACTCGACGGCGAAGACTTCACGATCGTGGGTGTCATGCCTTCGTCATTCAGTCTGCCGGACCAACGCGAACGAGAACTGTGGACGCCGATCGCATTCAAAGACAACGAGCAAACGCTCTACCAGGCGCGCTACATCGATGCGATTGGGCGAGTGAAACCAGGAGCGTCACTCGCACTCGCGCAGTCGGAGATGACCGCAATTGCTGCTCGACTCGCGCAGCAGTATCCCGACGCCAATTCGGGTTGGACCGTGCGCGTCGCGCCGCTGCTCGATTTTGTCGTCGGCGACGTGAAGACGATTCTCTGGGTGCTGTTCGGCGCCGTCGCTGTGACACTGCTGATCGCCTGCGGCAATGTGACTAACCTGCTCCTCGCGCGCGCGACTACGCGGCAGAAAGAGATGGCTGTACGTGTCGCTCTCGGCGCCGGTCGCAGACGGATCGTCAGACAACTCGCAACCGAGAGTCTGCTGCTCGCCTTGCTTGGTGGCTTGGCCGCATGGCCGCTCGCATCGTGGGGACTGCGAGGTTTGTTGGCTGCGGCGCCCGCCGATCTGCCACGACTTGCCACGGTAAGTATCGACAACCGCGCGTTGTTGTTTACCTTCGCGGTCACACTGCTAACGGCGCTCCTATTCGGATTCGCGCCGGCGCTGCAAGTGCTCAAGTTCGACTCGAATCCCGCGCTGAAGGATCAACGCGGTCGCAGTGTTCGGCAGCAACGAATCGGCAGCTTGCTGATCGCCAGTGAAGTGGCGTTGGCGTTGCTGTTGCTTGTCGGCGGCGGCTTGTTATTGCGAACTGTGTGGAAGCTGAACCACGTCGATCCGGGTTTCGACGATCGCAACGCGGTTGCAGTGACGATTCAGTTGCCGCAGAAGAAGTACGCCGCGCCGCAGCAGATCGCCCGGTTTAGCGAACAACTGGTCCACCAGGTTTCGACACTGCCTGGCGTGGAAGCAACTGGTATCGCCCGCATCCTGCCGATCGTTCACGACCTGCCCACCGGCTTCTACTTCGAAGGCGCAGCGCGCACCGACAACGATCTGCCGCAAACGAACTACTCCGCAGTTTCTCCCGAGTACTTCAAAGCGATGGGCATTCCGCTCATCGCCGGTCGCGCCTTCACCGATCGCGACACGCTCGAGGCGCCGCGCGTCGCGATCGTCAGCCAAACGTTGGCCCAGCGTTACTTCCCGAACGGTGATGCACTCGGCAAACGGATCAACGTCAACACCGGTCCGGAAAGTTATCGCGAGATCGTCGGCATTGCCGGCGACGTCAAGCAGAACGGCCTGACCAGGGAAACGAAGCCGCACACGTACGAACCTTTCGCGCAAGCGCCGAACCAGTTCATGACGCTTGTCGTACGTTCTACAAAGGATCCCGCATCGCTCGTACCCGCGATTCGTAGTCAGGTGCTCGCACTCGACAACGATCTACCGCTCCAGCGGGTCACCACGCTCGATCGAGTGATCTCGAACTCGATCCGCCGGCAGCGTTTCACGTCGGTGGTGCTTTCCGTGTTTGCGGTCGTCGCACTGTTGCTGGCGACGGCGGGTTTGTACGGTGTGATTTCGTATTCCGTCGCGCAACGCACGCATGAGCTCGGCATACGCGTCGCGCTTGGCGCCCAGGTGAAAGACGTAATGCAGATGGTCCTACGCCAGGGCATGACTTTCGTCGTCATCGGCGAGCTGGTCGGCATCGCCGGTGCGTTTGCTTTGACCCGGTTACTCGGCGGATTGCTCTTTGGCGTCACGCCGACGGACGCGATCACGTTCATCGCGGTCGTGACGATCTTAACGATCGTCGCCCTGCTCGCTTGTTACATCCCGGCGCGCCGCGCGACGAAGGTCGATCCGCTGGTCGCGCTCAGATACGAATGATTCGAGAATTGAGAGGAGATGCCCATGACGCTCATCAGTCGTTCCTTGATCAGAAAGATCGTTTTGTTACTCGCTCCGCTCGCTGCCGTCTTCATGACGTCGTCGGTCCAGCACGGTGTCGCGCAGAAAAAGCAGGACGACACGCGCACAATCGTGACGTGGGAGCACAACGACGATCACGTGAAGCGTCGTCTCGAGATCCGCGGCACGGTTGAATTCAACGACGAGTACACCGACGTCAAGGACGTTTCCGAAGGCGGTATCGTGCGCATCGAGGAAGTGTTGAATGGTCAATCGCGCCGTTACGAGGTCCGGCGAGACGTCGGTGGGCAGTTGAGTCGCGCGTTCTACCTGAACGGCCAGCAGCGTGAACTCGACGCCGCGGCGCGCACCTGGGTGGCCCAACTCGTCCTCAACGCCGTTCGCCAGGGTGGTATCGACGCCGACAAGCGAGTGCAACGAATACTGAGTCGCAGCGGCGTGGCGGGCGTGCTTCGTGAAATCGAACTGATCGAGAGCGACTACGCGGAGCGTCGTTACTACGACGCGCTGGTCAAGCTGGGCAACCTCAACGCCACCCAGCTGGAGCAGACGCTGGCCCACGCCGCGCAACACCTCAAATCCGATTACGAACAGTCGCAATTTCTGATCGCGGTCGCACCGGCAATCGATGGCAAGGCAGCAGCAGTGCCGGCGTTTTTCAACGCAGTCGACACCGTCAAGTCAAACTATGAACGCAGCCGCGTGTTGAAGACTTTGCTGGCGCGAGTCGCGCCCAGCAAGGAGATCCTGGTGCTAATCGCGACCTCCACGCGCGGCATCAATTCGGATTACGAAAAAGCGAGCGTGCTCAAAGACGTTGCGGCTGTCTATCTCGACGATCCCGCGTTGAGCGGAGTCTTCTTTCAAACCGTCAGCACGATCGATTCCGACTACGAACATCGCAGAGTCCTGTCGGCGCTGCTGAAAACCAAGAACCTCAGCGAAGGCGCGTTAAAGCAGTTGCTCGACTCCGCCGCCGCAATCTCATCCGACTACGAGAAAGCCACGCTGCTGCTCGAGGCTTCGCGCACCTACACCGGTGACGCGCGTTTGCGCGACGCGTTTCTAAAAGCGGCGGATTCGATCAAGTCGGAGTACGAGCGCGGGCGAGTGTTGTCGGCGCTGTTGAAGAACAAGCAGATCGGGTAACGCGGAGCGAGACCAAAAAGGAAACCGAGATGATCATGGAAAGGGAACGGCGATGATCGGAACAATACTTCAGGACATTCGCTACGGCGTGCGCATGTTGACCAAGAACCCGGCCGTCAGCGCCGTCGCTGTGTTGACGCTTGCACTCGGCATCGGCGCCAACGCGGCGATCTTCAGCGGCGTCAGTGCGTTCATTCTGAGGCCGTTGCCAGTGCCCGAACCGGACCAACTCGTGCGCCCGGTGGAGTTGGCCGAAGACCGCGGCATCAGCGATGAGGTTTCCTATCCCGACTTCGTCGAGTATCGCAACCAGGCAACGAGCTTCGCCGCGCTGAGCGCTGAAGACATGTTGCAAGTCGCGCTCGACTCGGACACGCAGAGCGATGTGATTTGGGGACAGGCGGTGAGTGGCTCTTACTTCGACGTGGTCCGGATTAAGCCGATCATGGGTCGCGTGTTTCTGCCGGAAGAAGACAATGCCGTCGGCGCCCGCCCGGTCATCGTCATGAGTCACAGTCTTTGGACGCGACGCTTCGGATCGGATCCAAACATCGTCGGCAAGACGATCCGTTTGAGTAATCGTGGTTACGAAGTGATCGGCGTTGCGCCTAAGGCGTTTACGGGTTCGAAGTTTGCGCTGTCGATGGATTTCTGGGTGCCGATGGCGATGGTCGAGGAGCTCAGAAGATCGCAGGGCCTGCTGTCCGATCGCGGCAGTCACTGGATGAACATGCTGGGACGTTTGCAACCGGGTGTGACCGTCGAACAGGCGTCGGCAGAGATGCAGTCGATCGCCGCTCGATTGAACCAGTCATATCCAAACGATCGCGCCAGCAACACGTCCGCGAGAGTCGCGACCGAGATGGACGGACGTTGGGAAGAAGCGGCGACGGTGATGAAGAGCGGGTCAGCGATTGCGATGGCCATCGTCGGATTGGTTCTGCTGATTGCGTGCGCAAACGTCGCGAATCTCATGCTCGCGCGCGCGGCCGCGCGTCGCAAAGAGATCGGGATTCGTCTCGCCCTCGGTGCGAGTCGGGTTCGTTTGATTCGACAACTGTTGACGGAGAGCTTGTTGCTGTCGGTCCTCGGCGGCGGGTTTGGTTTATTGCTGGCGTTCTGGATGACGGACTTAATGGAAGGCTTTGTTCCGGTGCTCCAGTACAACATCGTAGAGAATTTCTTCTCGCTCGACTCCCGCGCGCTTGTCTTCACGCTGGTCATTTCGCTGGCGACCGGATTGATCTTCGGCCTGGCGCCGGCGTGGCATTCGTCGAATCCGGACGTTGTTCCGATCCTGAAAGGCAATCTCGACGCGGCGCAGCGGGCGAAGGGACGGCGGTTCTCGTTGCGTCCCGCGCTGGTGGTGGTCCAGGTGGCGCTGTCGCTGGCGGTGCTCGTGTGCGGCGGACTTTTCATCAAGAGTTTTCGTAAAGCGCAAACCATGGATCCGGGGTTTGGCACAAAGGACGCACTGATCGTGACACTCGATCCGGAGCTGGTCGGCTACGACACCGAGCGTTCGCGCAACTTCTTCCGCCAGGCGATCGAACGGGCTGCGAGTCTGCCGGGAGTGGAAGCCGCGGGGACTGCGCGGCTCCTGCCGTTGGGTGACAG
>DATJKO010000601.1:0-2301 GCA_035491355.1 Pyrinomonadaceae bacterium | reverse complement strand
GATGAAGCCAAACGTCAGCGGCAGACGAATGTCAGACTTCACCAGCATCCAGAAATGTATGACGCCCGCGATCGCCGCCACGTAGACCAAACGATGCAGTTCGGCCCAACGCTTACCGCCCAATCGCTTAACCATCTTGTTAGTCGACGTAATCGCCAGCGGCACCATCAGCAGAAACGCCGTCAGCCCCACGAGAATGAAGGGACGCTGAGCGACGTCCCCGGCCGCGCTGACGAGATTGAATTGCCGATCGAACCAGATGTAGGTGAGCAAATGCAGTGAGCCGTAGAAGAACGCAAACAATCCCAGCATGCGGCGAAACGTCACCAGTGAGTTAAGTCCGAGGATGCGCCGCAAGGGTGTGATTGCGACCGTCAGACTGAGAAACACGAGTGTCAGCATGCCTGTCGTTCTGGTGGCGAACTCAAGCGGATTGGGTCCGACTTGCTTGCGATACAGGTCCAACAACAGCAGCGCGAGCGGAATCGCCGAGTTCACAAACACAACGAACTTTGGAAACGTCACCTTCATGCGGTTAGAAGTTCTCGACCAGATCCATTCCCTGATACAAGTGCGCCACCTGTTCGCCGTAACCATTGAACAGCAGCGTGTTGCGACGGCCGCTCTCGCCGATACGCCGCTCAGTCGCCTGACTCCAACGCGGATGCGGCACTTTCGGATTCACGTTCGAATAGAACCCATATTCATTTGGCGCCTGAATGTTCCACGTCGCTGGCGGCTCAGTCGCAACGAGCGTGATCTGCACGATTGACTTGATGCTCTTGAACCCGTATTTCCACGGCACAACCAGGCGCACAGGCGCGCCATCCTGCGGCGGCAATGTTTCGTCGTACAAGCCCGTCGCAAGAATCGTCAACGGATGCATCGCTTCGTCAAGACGCAGACCTTCGACGTAGGGCCAGTCGAGCACGCCCGTTTGCTGGTAAGGCATGCGCTTCGGATCGAGCAACGTTTGAAACGCGACATAGCGAGCATCCGACGTCGGTTCTACCTTGTCCAGCAACGTCCGTAACGGAAAACCGATCCACGGGATCACCATCGACCAACCTTCCACACATCGCAATCGATAGACTCGCTGCTCCAGCGGAAACTTCAACAACTCATCGATATCAAAAACCTTCGGCCTATGGACCAGCCCCCCGACAGTGACTGCCCACGGGCGAGTAACAAACCCTTTCGCCGCCGAAGCGACCCCGCCTTTGTCCGTACTAAACTCGTAAAAATTGTTGTAATTCGTGATAGCTTCCAACGGAGTCTTCGGCTCGCTGGTGTTGAATCCGTTCGCATCGTTCGCCGCTTTCGCGACCTCGTCCAGTTTCTGGCCTTCGACGGGTACAGGCGGCGGCGGATTCAAACGACGATAGAGAAGCGTGGTAGCGGTTGCCGTGCCTGCGAGCGCCGCGACGCGCATGAACGTCCGGCGATTCAGATAGGTCTCCTGATCCGTTATTTTGTCGTCTTTAATCTTTTCCGCCATTTTTAATAACCGTACCCTTAGAATACGTCGGTTTGTAACCGAGTTCGAACCCTGATGACCCCCACTGAAACTGTCGCAAAACTCGAAGCAAACCTTACACCCGATCAGATCGGCTGGAAGCATAGATTGGTGCGGTGGGCGATTGTGTTGCTTGTCGGCGTGGGAATCATGCTGATTCCTGTTCCGGAAGGCGTGAAACCGGAATCGTGGCGCTTACTGGCTATCTTCGCGGCAACGATTACCGGCTCGATAGTGCAGCCGATTCCCGGCGCAGCCATCGTCCTCCTCGGCGTCACCGCGCTGGCGCTTTTCAACGTCATGAGCATCAGCGATGCGCTCAAGGGTTACGCTGATAAGTTTGTCTGGCTCGTGCTCGCTGCGTTCTTTATTTCGCGCGGAATGATCAAGACGGGACTCGGACGCCGGATCGCGTTTCTCTTCATCAGGGCAATCGGACGTCACTCGCTGGGACTCAGTTACGCCCTCGCATCTACGGAGACGGTGCTCGCGACGGTCATTCCCTCAACCGGCGCGCGCTCCGGCGGAATCATCTTCCCAATCACCAAAAGCCTCGCGGAGGCGTACGAGTCGCGGCCCGGACCAACTGCACGCCGCCTGGGCGCGTTTCTGATGACGAGTGTGTACCAATGTAACGTCATCGTTTGCGCGATGTTTTTGACGGGGCAGGCGTCGAATCCGATCATCGCGCGATTTGCGCTGGATAATACCGGCATCGAGATTACCTACGCACGCTGGGCTATCGCTTCGATAGTTCCTGCGTTGCTGAGTCTATTGGTAGTTCC
>DATJKO010000600.1:0-2519 GCA_035491355.1 Pyrinomonadaceae bacterium | reverse complement strand
CTAGCGAGACATGATGAAAAGGCTGACGGTCGACGAACTAAATCTTGAAGGTCAGCCTGGCGCGTTCGCGGGAACCCTGATGAATAGTTCAGCCGACCTGGTTACTCGCGTGTGCCAGGGCGACTCCGAGGCCTTTCGTCTCATTTTCGAAAGGTATTCGCGACCCGTTATCAGCTTCATCTTCGACATAGTCAACGATCGCGGGCTCGCGGAAGAGTTGACGCAGGAGACTTTTGTCCGCGCCTATCGCGCCATGCGCACGATGCGCCGCGAAACGAAGCTCTCGACCTGGTTGTTTGGCATTGCCCGCAACGTCGCGCGCGAGTCAATCCGCGCGCGCATCCGCGCGAACAGTCATGTCGATCTCGGTGACAAGGCGGTCATGGATTTAAGCGATGACAAACCGGTGCCGGTCGAAGGGCTGCTCAGCAAAGAGTTGAACGACGTGATTCGCCGTTCACTGGCAGCGCTCGACGAAGACAAGCGGCTGGTGTTCACGTTGAAGGTGTTGCACCAGTGCAGCTACGAGGAAATCGCGGCCATCACTGGTTTCTCGATCGCGAAGTTGAAGACGGATTTACACCGCGCGCGAGCGGAAATGAGACGACGAGTCAGTCCGTACGCAGGAGTCGGTTATGAAGTGTGAAGTTTATTTAGAAGTGCTCGAAGAGTATCTGGATGGTGAACTGGGCAGCGAAGAGCAGCGCCAGGTGAACGAGCATCTGATCACGTGTGCGAGTTGCGCCCGAGAGTTCGCGGCGCTGACAGCCGAGCAGGAAATCTTCGCGCGCTATGATCGGGAGATCGAAGTCTCGCCTGGGGCGTGGTCCGGCATTGAGGCGCGCATCGTTCCAGTAGCAGAAACGTCGTACGGTTGGTGGATGACGATCGCCGCGACTGTGATTCTGACCATCGGGCTTTTATCAGTGTTCCTGCTTACTCCGGAAAAGCAGACCGCCACGAGAACACCAGAAAAACAGATCGAACCTGAACAACTGTTTGCCCGCTTCACTGAACCGAAGGTCGAGAAGAAGACGCGAATAAAACGGACAATAAAACCAGGTACTCCTGATAACCCCGGAGTACTCTCATCAGACGTCGCCTACCTGGACCTCGACGATCAGGACACCGTCAATCACTTCGAACAAACCCAAAACCTGCTGCGCTCTATCCGTAACGCCACCGTCTCCGAGGGGGACGACGAAATCGATGTCAGTTACGACAAGGCACTGTCTCAGCGACTGCTGAACGAAAACGTCGTGCTGCGCCGCGATGCCGAGATGAAAGCAAAGTTTCCAACCAAGACGCTGCTCACCGATCTCGAACCCTTGTTGATCGATATCGCCAACCTTCCGGATCACGCCCGACCGGAAGAAGTGCGCGCAATTAAAGAGCGGGTGGATAAAACAGAGATCGTCGCGGCATTGATCGAGTATCGCGACCGCGGCACGAACAATCGTTAGCGAATCAAATCCGCATCGTTAACAGAAATAGAGGCTACGAAATGTCGAATCAGCTTTCACGCTCCACTCTCATAATCTCACTTCTACTGCTCCTTGCCATCGCGGCCATGGGCCAACAGCGACGTGCGCTGTCGAACTCGTTTGCGCCACAGTCAAACGAATCGGCCGCGACCGTCTTCCGCGCCGCGCGCGACCTCATCACCGACGGCGAATGGACCAAGGCGCAGGACAAGTTCAGCGAGTACGTCAGCAAGTATCAAAACGAAAAAAACCTCGACGCCGCCTACTACTGGCTTGCCTACGCGCAATACAAGCTGGAGAAGTACAAGCAGTGCCGTGAGACCGTGAACAAGCTGTTTGCGAAGTATCAGAATTCGACCTGGCTTGACGATGCGCGTCTGCTGGTGGCCCAAATCCCGGGCACGGTTATCGCTACCTCTCAGATCGAGGCCATTGCCGCTGATGAAGTGATCGCCCCAATGACACCACTCGCTCCTGTCGCAATGGCGAGACCTGCGCCTGATGTCATGGTCTATACCCCCGCCGTTCCGGGCGCACCCACGGCGATCGCCGCGACACCGCTGCCCGCGCAGCTTTTGGGAAGCTCGAATCTGGCGTGGGAAAGTTTTGGCGGCTCCGACGACAACGACGATCCGTGTGAATTCAAGATCGTCGTGCTTCAAGCGCTGTTTCAAACCGACGTACAACGCGGCATCGCCGCTGCCGGGGAATGGTTGAAGCCGGGCTCGGCGCAGACACCACGATGCAAGAGTGCGGCGTTGACGTTGTTGGGCCGTCATGGCGGCAAAGCAGTGACGCCGGTGATTCTCGGGCTTGCGCGAAATGAAACCGATGTGAAGTTGCGCGCGCGGGCGATTTCCGTACTCGGCGCGACGAACGACGACAGCGTGATCGATCCGTTGCGCGAGTTTGCGTTGAACTCGACTGACAACGAGATCGTGGAAGCGTCGTTGTACGCCTTGAGCCGCCACACGAACGACCGCGTGATCGCGGTGCTCACCGACATCGCAACGAGTGGAAAGACGATTCCCCAGC
>DATJKO010000599.1:0-3893 GCA_035491355.1 Pyrinomonadaceae bacterium | reverse complement strand
ACACCGGTCCCCGGCTGTTTTTCTTCGAACCAGAGAACAGCTTCTTCCACTTCCTGTTGAGCGAGCGTGAGGAACCTGATGTTCACTTACTCTTGTATTGTTTCATCAACTCTTCGTACGAAATGCTTGCGAGCTCTCCGCTCTTATAAGCTTGCCAACGCCGCCGGGCTTCAACTGCCCACCGAGCGTCGATCTCCGGGTCCAGCTGATGCAGATCGGTAAGGAGCGCATCGAGCACCCGAATCTTTTCCTCATTCGGCAGTGAGCGAATCTCAGAGACCAGCTTGTCAGCGTTTGTAGCCATGCGTTGTTTCCGCGGAAATAATATACACCAATTAACTCCGCTTAGCGCCGCGAGACAACTTGCGCGGAGCAGGGGTTTGTAGCATCTTCTGGGATGATGAGCGAGAAGTTTGAGGAGATTGTGGAGGGGCTGGTTTCGGTGGCGCGGGGGTTTTATGCGCGCGGATGGTTGCTGGGGACCAGTGGGAATCTCAGTGCGGTGGTGGAGCGGGAGCCGCTAAGGCTGGCTATTACCGCGAGTGGGGTTGATAAAGGCGAATTGAAGTCCGATCAGGTGCTCGTGGTTGATGAGAACGTACACGTTGCCAGTCTCAAGCGAAATGCGCCGGGGTTCATGACTGCCCCCGCAACGACGAGTAAATCAGATGCGACACACAAGCCGTCTGATGAGAGTTTGCTGCACGTTCGGATCGTCAAGGAACGTGGCGCGGGGGCGGTGCTGCATACGCATTCGATCTCGAATACGATGTTTTCCGATCTCTACGGCGGCGAAGGTGGGGTGAAGATCGAAGGCTACGAGATGTTGAAGGGACTCGCCGGCGTCCGCACACACGAGCATTCTGAGTGGTTGCCAATCGTTGATAACTCGCAGGACATGAATGCGTTGTCGGACACGATCAGTAAGACGCTCGAGCAACACCGATCCGCGCATGGGTTTCTAATACGCCGTCATGGCCTGTACACCTGGGGCGACGATCTGGCCCAAGCGAAACGCCACGTGGAAATCCTGGAGTTCCTGTTGGAAACGATGGGACGAACGGCCATACTTACAAATAGATTTCAAGGCGGACGCTAAGGAAAAACACGGAACGATGGCTTTAGTAACAATCGTCAACGAAGATCGAACGCTGCGAACTCCCGAAGAGATCACTTCAGGACTCGCCGCACATGGTATCGACTACGAACGTTGGCAACCTGCCCATCCAGTCTCGGACGACGCGCCACCGGAAGAGATCCTGCAAGCCTACGCAAACGAGATCGAACAACTAAAAGCCAGCGGCGGTTACGTGACCGCCGACGTCATCGATGTCAACTCGAGTACACCCGGACTCGACGCGATGCTCGACAAATTCAATCGCGAACACTGGCACGACGAAGACGAAGTGCGCTTCATCATTGCCGGCCACGGACTGTTCCACATCCACTCGCCGACCGGCGACGTCCTGGCGATTGAAGTCGCTGCAGGCGATCTGATCCGCGTCCCACGCGGCACCCTTCACTGGTTCAATCTCTGCTCCGACCGTCGCATCCGCGCCATCCGCTTGTTCCAGGACACATCCGGCTGGACGCCACACTACACCGAAAGCCATGTCGACGAAGGTTTCATGCCGGTGTGCTTCGGTCTCAGTCACGTTCCCGCCCTTCAATCGTGAGCGACAGTTGTTCCACCAGGGCGATACTGCTCGACATCGTAGGCACAACCACGCCAATCGCCTTCGTTCACGACGTGCTGTTCACTTATGCGCGCACGCACGTCCGCGACTACCTGCTCCACCATGCGCACGAACTCGCAACCGACGTCACCCAACTACGCGAGGAACACGCACGCGACATCGCCAGCGGCGCGCAACCGCCAACAATCACCAGCGATCTGACCACGTACGTACACTGGCTAATCGATCGCGATCGCAAGTCGACTGGTTTGAAATCACTACAGGGGAAGATCTGGCGCGAAGGTTACATGGCAGGAACGCTGAAGTCGCAAGTATTCACGGACGTGCGCCCGGCTTTTGAGCATTGGAACGATGACGGCGTAAACATCAGCATCTTTTCATCCGGCAGTGCACTGGCCCAACAACTGCTCTTCGCACACACGGAAGACGGCGACCTCACGAAATTCATCAGTGACTACTTCGACACGAACATCGGCGCTAAAGGCGAGGCCGAAAGCTATCGACGCATCGCAACAAAGATGAATCTTGACACGAACGAAATACTCTTCGTCTCAGACGTCGTGACGGAACTCGAAGCGGCAATGGCCGCGGGCATGCAAACCCGCTTATCGATCCGGCCCGGTAATCCACCACAGCCTGACCCCGATCGCTTCCAAATAATTCACACGCTGAACGAAATCTGAGAAACCTGCTTTCCGAATTTCTCTGCGAACTCTGCGGCTCTGCGGTAAATGACTTGCACCGTCATGCCTAACGCAGAGACGCAGAGATACGCAGAGTTCGCAGAGCAGACCAGAGCTAACAGACTTCTTGTGCAAAGCCCTGAAAACTCTTCACCCGCTCTTTCGGTTCAAGATCCTCTGCGCAATCGCCTGCCGCAACAACGCCAGGATCTCAGCGTTCTGCGACGACTCAGCCGCCTCCATCGCGGTGCCATACTTCAAACCGTGCTCGCTCCCATAGAGCAGCCCGCGAACAGACGGGTCCGCCCCACGAGCAAGCAGTAACTGCACAATGGTCGCTTGGCCCATGTTCACCGCGTCGATCAAAACGGTCCTTGTGATATCAGGATGACGGTAATCGATCGCGTACTGGTGATTCGCATCGGCGCCCCCCGCCAGAAGCTCTCTCACCTTCAACTCGTCCTTTTTTGCCACCGCCGCACGCAGCCAGGCATTTCGCGCAGCAGGCGAAAGCTCCACCGGATAAGGACCTCGCGACAGTGCCTCAATGTCAGTCAATCCCTTCCGGTACGCCAACACCGAAACAGTCTCGCCGAGCACGTCTACCAGATTTGGATCCGCGCCCTGCGCCAGCAGTAACTTCGCCAGATCCGTTCGCCCCTCGCGTACCGTGCGCATCAAGAGCGTCTCGCCGTCTTCGTTTTGCGCATTCAACCCGGCCGCCCCCGCTTTCAAAAGTGCCTCGACGACCGACATGTCGCCGCGATCGACAGCACGCGTCAACGCGGTTGCCCCGTATTGGTCCTTGACATCAACCTGCGCCCCCCGCGCAAGCAGTAGCTTGACCTTCTTTACCGAGTTCGCCTCCATCAACGCCGTTCGTCCGTACTGCCCAACGCCATTTGCATCGGCGCCCTTCGCCAACAACAAACTCATGACCTCAGACGATGATGCCGGCGCGGGATCGTTCGGCTTCGCATTCATTTCCACAAAGCTGAGACGTGCTGACATGATCAGGGGCGTATTACCCGACCGGTGCATTACGTTCACACGGGCGCCATCATCGAGCAGTAGTTGGACCAACTCCGGATCCCCTCGCTGCACGGCCATCATCAACGGCGTGCCTTCGTCGGTCTGGGCATTGACGTCCTCGCCTCTCGCGAGCAGCAGTTTGGCAATATCGACGTGACCTTCCGAGACGGCGTACATCAATGCAGACTTATACCTAACCGGCTGATTCAGGTGCGCCCCTTTCGCGAGCAGCAACTCAACCATTCCGACTGTCGGAGTTTCCTGTTGACTAACCAGATAAAGCAGGAACTCATCGTTGTCCTTACCAACGCGCGCTCCCGCTTCGACAAGCACCGCAAAATGATCGGTATTGCCGGCGCGAATCCCAGAGTTGAGGAACCGGCTCAGCGCGTACGGCTTCGCGTCTCGCTTAACGGCGGCCTCGACTTCAGCCAGCGCTTTGGTGCGCTCGCCTAGTTTCAGATACATACTCGCCAGCTCG
>DATJKO010000598.1:0-1984 GCA_035491355.1 Pyrinomonadaceae bacterium | reverse complement strand
CTGTACGATTGCGTCCAACTCGTGTGGCGTCGCCTTGCCAAGCCCGTTGAGATACTTGCCGATCGCATCGGCCGCACCCTTGCGGACTTCGCGGCCGTCGAAATCGACTCCCGACATTCGTGTTTGTGCAGTGAAAGGAATGAAGTGCGCTTCGTGAGGGGCCAACTCGAGTCCGCGGGGTCCATATCGTTCTTTTGCGAGGACGACGATCGAGCGCCCTTCAGGTGTTTCGTCGGCGAGTGACGACAACTGCGCCGCTTCGGCCAGCTCGACTGCATCAACACCCGGCAACGGAATAAACGCCGCCGCCTGTCGATTGCCGAGCGTGATCGTTCCTGTCTTGTCGAGCAGTAACGTATTGACGTCTCCGGCCGCCTCCACCGCGCGTCCCGACATCGCCAGCACATTGTGTTGAATGAGCCGGTCCATGCCCGCGATGCCGACAGCGGAGAGAAGTCCGCCAATGGTCGTGGGAATCAGACAGACGAGCAGCGACACGAGCACAAATATCGTCTGCGGCGCGCTGGAGTAGATCGCAAACGGCTGCAGCGTAATGACTGCCAGCAGGAAGATGATCGTCAGACCGGCGAGGAGAATGTTCAGCGCGATCTCATTCGGTGTCTTCTGCCGCTCGGCGCCTTCGACGAGCGCAATCATGCGATCGATAAACGTCTCGCCCGGATTCGATGTGATCTTTACCTTGATTTGATCCGAGAGTACGCGCGTGCCACCTGTCACCGCGGATCGATCGCCACCGGCCTCACGAATTACCGGAGCGCTTTCGCCCGTAATCGCCGACTCGTCGACGGAAGCAACGCCTTCAATGATCTCGCCATCGCCCGGGATGAACTCTCCCGCCGAAACAATTACAACGTCGTCCTTGCGCAATTGCGGCGCCGGCACCTCTTCAGTCAGCGAACCGGAAACGATGCGATGCGCGATCGTCTCCGTTTTGGACCGGCGCAGATTGTCAGCCTGGGCTTTGCCACGACCTTCGGCCATCGCTTCCGCGAAGTTCGCGAACAGGACTGTGAACCAGAGCCACAGGGTGATCTGGAGTTCGAAACTGGTGTTGGTAACGCTGGGAACAGGTGCAACGATGCCGCGAATTAGTTGCACCGTCGCGAGCACACTGCCGACTTCGACCACGAACATGACGGGATTACCCATCATCTTGCGCGGATTCAGTTTCTTAAAAGAATCGACGATCGCGCGGATGACGATTTGCTTGTTCCAGATCTTCTTGTTTTGTTGGTGCGTCATGTTCAGAAGGTAGTGCCCGAGTTCATCAACAGGTGTTCGACTATTGGTCCAAGGCTGAGAACGGGGAAGAACGTCAGCGCGCCGACGATTACGATCACGCTCACGAGCAGCGTTGTGAACAGAGGCGTGGTAACGGGGAACGTGCCGAGCGACGGCGGAACGGTTTTCTTGCGCGCCAGATTACCGGCGATGGCGAGCATCGGAATGATCATCATGAAACGGCCCAACAACATCGCCACGCCGATCGCCGTGTTGTACCAAAGCGTATTTGCCGAGATGCCCGCGAACGCAGATCCGTTATTGCCCGTGCCTGAAGTGAACGCGTAGAGAATCTCCGATAGACCATGCGGGCCGGTGTTGTTCAATTGCGACGTGCCAAACGACGGCGCGATGGCGGAAATGGCGGTAAAGATTAGGATGACCAGCGGAAACACGAGCACCACCAGCATCGCCATCTTCACGTCGTACGATTCGATTTTCTTTCCGAGGTACTCCGGTGTGCGGCCGACCATCAGGCCGGCGATAAAGACTGAAAGCACGACAAAGATCAGGATTCCGTAGAGTCCGGCGCCTACGCCGCCGAAGACGACTTCGCTGAGCATGATGTTGGCGAGTGGGACCATGCCGCCGAGTGGAGTAAACGAGTCGTGCATCGCGTTGACTGCGCCGCACGAAGCATCTGTCGTGACCGTCGCAAACAGGGAGCTGTTCGCAATGCCGA
>DATJKO010000597.1:0-3335 GCA_035491355.1 Pyrinomonadaceae bacterium | reverse complement strand
ATCACCCAGACATCGATGCCGCAGGAACAGGTCTATATCTGCGGCGCGCGGACGAAGAAAGGTAAACCGTGCTCGCGCCGCGTCCATGGTCTGGTGCGCTGCTGGCAACACAAAGGCCTGCCCGCAATGCTCCCACCTGAGCAACTGGCTATTAAAGAGTGAAAATGGTTTGGGCCACAGACAAGATCGCCTGTGGCCCAACTATTAACCGCCGCGAGCTGCTACTGTCCTGCTCGTGACGTTGATGAGTTATTGATCGTCTTCACCGGTGGCGCCGGTTTACCCGGCAGCTTCACGGGGTTCTTCAGCTTCGACATGATCTCCGTGATCGCACGTTCGAGTTGCGGATCTTTACCGGCCAGAACGGAATTCGGATCGTTGTCGACTTCGATGTCAGGATCGACACCGTAACCTTCAATCACCCACTCGCCGTTCTTGTTCGCGAAACCAAACTCCGGCACGTTCACCACGCCACCATCGATCAGCGTGCCGCGGTTCGTGATACCAACAACGCCGCCCCACGAACGCTTGCCGATCAATGGTCCCAGACCAGCCTCACGGAACATCGCCGGAAAGATGTCGCCATCGGATCCGGAGTTCTCGTCAAGAATCGACACCATTGGACCAAAGAACACTCCATCGGGATACGTCGTCGCATCATCAGCCGTACGCGAGTAGCCCAGCGCCAACACCTTGCGCCGCAAGCGCTCGATGATCATGCGCGACACGTTGCCGCCGCCGTTTGCACGAACGTCGACAATCATGCCTTCCTTGGTCAACTGCGGGTAGTACCACTTGATGAACTCGCGAATGCCGTTCGTACCCATGTCCGGCAGATGCATGTAACCCACGCGGCCGCCGGTGGCCTTCGAGACCTTCTCGCGATTGCCTTCGATCCAATCGAGATAAATCAAGTTTGACTCGTCAGTGATGGGGCGATACGAAACGGTGCGAGCGCCCTGCATTGTCGGCGTCTTATTCAACGTGAGTTGAACCGGATTGTCTGTCTTGTTGCGCAGCAAGCGATACGGATCGTCATTCGCTTTCAACTCTTCGCCGTCAATCGCGAGCACGTAATCGCCGACGCACGCATTCACACCGACTTCCGTCAACGGCGAGCGATAAATATCTTCCTGGTTTTCGCCCGTGAAGATCTTCGAGATGCGATAACGCCCAGCCTGGCGGTCCAACTCAAAACGAGCGCCCGGCAAACCGTAGCGCGGTCGCGGCGGCGTCTGAAAATCACCGCCGTCGATGTACGCGTGTTGGACCGTCAACTCTGAGATCATTTCGTGAATAACGTAGTTCAAGTCCGAACGATGTGCCACGTATTTGAGCAGCGGCTTGTACTGTTCGCGCAAAGCTTCCCAATCGAAACCGTGCATGTTCGCCACGTAAAACCAGTCGCGATAGCGTCGCCAAACCTCGTTGAAGATCTGGTTCCACTCTTCAGCCGGAATACGATCGACATACAAACCGGAAGTCGAAATGCCTTTGCGTGAGCGATCGCCGGTCGGGGTGGCGTCGTAAAGGTTGTAGGACGTGGTGCCTGGACCCTGTGCGACGAGCACTTTCGAGCCATCGTCGGCGAGCGTGTAGCCGCGAACCTCTTCTGCCAGAGTCGTTTCTTTTCGATCCTTGAGTGAATAGAGCTTCAGCGTGTTGGGGCGATCGGCCTGGCGACCGTAATAACCAGCGCCGCCGGCTACGTAAAGCAGAAAGCCCGGTTTCACCGATAGACCAAGGTAGTTGTCCGCAGCGATCGGCGCCTTCGCGACGCGATGCTCAATTCCGTCAAAATCGATCACGAGCGTTGCTGGTGGTTTCGCGGCGTCCGGTTTCGGAGCTTCGGCCGGTGACGGTGCAGCCGGAGTTTCAGCTGGTTTATCAGGCGCAGGTGAAGTCGCCGGTTTGGCAGCATCATCAGCGCTCTTCGCGACCGTAACTTCGTCGCTCTCCGGCGGGAACGGATGTTTCGCATCCTTGCGCAGCGTCATCGCGTAGATCTGCGCCATGCGATTGGTCGCGAAGTTAAACTCCACGCCCGAAAGCTGTGGCAGATACTCACGATCGCTGCAGAAGTAGAGATAGTTGCCTTGCGGATCCCACGCCGGGTTGTAAGAGTTGCTGCTCTCTGGCGTCACTCGGCGCAACTGTCCATCGCCCGCACTCCAGATATAGATCGACGTAAACTGATTTTGATTCGCCATCGAGAACACGAGATAGTTGCCTCGCGGCGACCACGTGTAATCACGCACCTGACCGCGACGAGCGTCGGCAATCTCAGTGACTTTGCGATCCGCGAGCGTCAGCACGTAAACCTTTCCGTCCTTGTCGCTGAACGCGAGGCGCTTTCCGTCGGGCGCCCATTCCGGACCGTAACGCATCGCCTTGCCGCCGCGCGTAATCTGTTCGGCAGGCTTCGATCCATCCTGCGGAATCAGATAAATCTCCTCTTCACCGCTCATGTCGGACACAAACGCGATCTGCGATCCGTCGGGCGACCAGCTCGGCCACTTGTCGAACGAGCCTGATGAATGCGTCAGATTGCGCGTCGGTCCCTTTTCGATCGGGGCCGTGAAAACGTCGCCGCGCGCCGCAAACAACACACGCTCGGCCTTCGGACTCAAACCAACTGACTGAATCAAGCTCCCAACCTGCACGCGACTCGGCCGGCGCGCGATGCCTTCATCCGGAACGTTGATCGAGATCGCCGTACTCTTGCGACTGCGCGTATCGAGCACCTGCAATTCGCCGTTCAACTCGTAGACGATCTGGTTGTCATTGTCGGAACTGGGCCAACGCACGTCGTATTGGCGGTTGGTCGTGATCTGCGTTGAGCGTCCGGAGCCGACGTTGTAGGCGTAAAGATTGAAATGACCGTCGCGATCGGAGTTGTAATAGATCGTGTCGCCAACCCACATCGGGTCGCGGGTAGCGCGTGGTCCATCAGTGATCTTCTTCGCGCTACGGTTGGCCATATTAAAGATGTAGAGCTGGTTGGCCTGGCCGCCGCTGTAACGCTTTTCGGAACGGAAGTCACGCGCCTGAGGCGAGTAGACCATCTCGTTTCCGTTGGGCGAGTAGTCGCCGGAACCGGCTTGCGGCATCGGCAACGGCTCGGCTGCGCCCCCATCGATCGAAACGGCGTAAAGACGTGCGATGCCAACCGACCACGAATCCCTCGTTGACCGGAAGTAGATCTGCTTGCCGTCTTTGCTCCAGCCGTAAACCTGGTTTTCCCACCCCCAGCGCGGCGGCAAAGGTCCGCGCGCGGGATAGAACGTAAGTTGACGCGGCTCACCTCCGCTGGTGGGCACAACGTAGACCTGTTC
>DATJKO010000596.1:0-3602 GCA_035491355.1 Pyrinomonadaceae bacterium | reverse complement strand
AGGCCGTTGGGCGTATGCTCAGCCCGCTTTGTCACATCTCACGGAGGCTGACATGAAGTTAAGACGACGAGCGATCCTCGGAGGGAACACCCGGTTCAGGCTGGTCCTGACGCTGGGACTCGCAGTGGTCCTGCCGGCGTTGACACTCATTTACGTCAGTTTTAAACACGTCAAATCGATCAAGCGCGACAAGAAAGTCGAAGCGCTGATTCATCGTGATTTCCAGTACCTGCTTTACGCCGGCATCAAGAAGATGAACGGCAAGGCCTACAAAATGACCGAAGCCGCCCGCGACGAATTTCCCAGCGACTCCGATTCAGAGGAAGAGAAGCGCAAGAAACTGCAACTGATCCTGAAGAACAGTCCCTGGTTCGATCACGTTTTCCTGTTCGACTCCAAAGAACACAAGAAGGGCGCCATGGTCGAGGCGCAGTTTGGCCAGAAAGAGGAAGACGTCAAGATGTGGAGCGGGATGTACTCGACCTGGTTCGGTTTGGAAGCTCCTTATTTGGCCGAGCAGGCACAACGGAAGCCGAAACCGATCATTTGGTTTAGTGGCGAGGGGAATGAACCCGGCGGCCCGCGTTACTACGCCACCGCAATCTTCACGGTTCCCGGGATGCCCACTTCAAAAGAACGCGCTGTTCTCGGCGGCGCGCGTTTCGGCGCCGATTACTTGAAAGACAAGTTTTTCCCGGAGTTTCTCGATGAGTTCACGTCCCAGAAGTTTGACGAGTACCAGGGCGAGCGCGGCGGGCCGATGTTTCATGAGCTCACCGCTCAGGAAGTCAACGAAAGCAAGGAACGACGCCTGGCGATCAAGATCTATCCGGGCGATGCGCAGAAATCAGAACTCGATCGACCGCTCGCCGTCTCAGCAGGTTGGGGAAACGGCAAACCGGAAGTCTCCCAAACGCTCGACGATCCATTTCGCGGTCTCGCGATGGGCATCAAGTTCCAGGGCACGACAGCGGAAGCGATCGGCAAGCGTTTCGTTGAGCAGAGCCTGCTGATTCTCGGCGTGTTGTCGCTGCTAATGATTGGCGGGTTGGTGTTGACCTATCGCAGCGTGAACAAGCAGGTCGCACTGGCGCGTTTGAAGTCTGACTTCGTCTCAAACGTTTCGCACGAGTTGCGTACGCCGCTCGCGCTGATTCGTTTGTACGCGGAAACGCTCGAACTCGGCCGCATCTCGACGCAGGAAAAGAAACTCGAGTACTACGGCATCATTCGCAAAGAGAGTGAACGTCTGAGTGCGTTGATCAACAACATCCTCGACTTCTCGCGTATCGAAGCGGGCGCCAAGGAATACGATTTCCGCGAGACTGACATCGGCGAACTGGTGCGGAACACGCTTGATTCGTATCGCTACCAGATCGAGCAACAGGGGTTCGCGCTCGAAGAGCAAATTGACCCAAGCATTCCGCCCGTGCGCATCGATCGCGAAGCCATCGCGCGAGCGCTTGTCAATTTGGTCAACAACGCGTTGAAATATTCAGACCGTGACAAATTCCTGGGCGTGAAGCTGTATCGCGCCAATTCGGATCTGAAACTCGAAGTCGTCGATCGTGGTATCGGCATCGACCGCAACGAGCAGGCCAGGATCTTCGAGAAGTTTTATCGCACGTGCGATCCGCTGGTGCACAACACAAAGGGAAGCGGACTCGGTTTATCGCTGGTCCAGCACATCATGCACGCTCACGGCGGTCATGTGGAAGTTGAAAGCGCGCCTGGACGAGGCAGCAAGTTCATCATGACATTGCCGCTGACCGGGCGGCAGCCGGAAGCGAGCGCCGCGTAAGGAGATGGCCGACTCATGAAAAGCAAGATTTTGATCGTCGAAGATGAACCCGCAATGGTGGCCGGCCTGCGCGACAACTTCGAATACGAAGGTTACGAAGTGATCAGTGCGGCAGACGGCGTCAGTGGCCTCGAGCGCGCGCTTTCCGACAACCCGGATCTCGTCGTGCTGGACGTAATGATGCCGCGCATGAGCGGACTCGACGTCTGCAAACAGCTCAAAGCAAAACGGCCGTCGACGCCGATCATCATGCTCACCGCGCGCGGACAGGAGATCGATAAAGTTGTCGGTCTCGAACTGGGAGCTGACGATTACGTCACCAAACCGTTTTCCGTGCGCGAACTGATGGCGCGTGTGAAAGCCGTCTTGCGGCGAGTTTCCGCGCCTCTGCCGACGCCGGAGGTCTACAAGTTCAGTGATGTAGAGGTCAACGTTCGTAGTAACGAAGTTAAGCGTAACGGAGACGTTGTTGATCTCTCGGCGAAAGAGTTTGCGTTGCTCGCTTACTTCATCGCTCATCCGGTGGAAACGCTGAGTCGGGATCGATTGCTCGACGCAGTGTGGGGATATGAGAATTATCCGACCACGCGCACGGTCGATACGCACATCGTTCACCTGCGACAGAAGCTGGAACCCAATCCGGAAGAGCCTCGTTTCATTCTTACCGTTCATGGCAGTGGCTACAAATTTGTTGGGTAAGGACTACGAACCATGTCCGCAACAACAGTCAGCGGTGGTTTGGCGATGTTACCCCTCGCGCGACCCAATGGACCGGCAGTTGCGCCGGCACTGAGTGCGCGAGGCCAGGTAAACGGGCTAAACGAGCTCGAACAAAGACTCTCCACACTTCAAAAAGATTACGCCGAACTCAACGCGGCGATCTTCGACGCCGCGCAGGTTCACCGGCGTTTGTGTGCGCCGAGTTTGATTCACTACGGGCCTTTTGATATCGCGAGCGAGATTTTCGCTGTGCGTCACCTGCCGGGTGATTTCTTCACGGTTGAGGAAACTGATCGCGGTTTGGTGTTTGCACTCGGCGACATTGGGGGCAAAGGACTCGCGGCGGGGATGTGGGTCACGCATCTGATTGGCTTGATTCGCTCGCACACCGCCGCGAGCAGCGATCCGGAAGCGATCGCGGCCGGAGTGAATCGCGACATCGCGCGTTTGTCTTCAGTCGAGCCGTTGAGCACGATGTTCATTGGCCGCGTGGATGCGAAGACTGGAACGCTCGATTATTGCAGCGCCGGACATCCGCCGGCATTGTTGTTGCGCGCGGACTCGCGACTCGAAGCGCTTTCTGATGGCGGGCCGGTGCTCGGCGTTATGCCGGAAGCTTCGTTCGATCGCGGAACAGTACAACTTGGACCCGCCGACGTGATGCTCGTTTGTTCGGACGGGATTCTGGAATCGTTTGACGAAGCGGACACGGAGTTTGGCGGCGATCGGTTGGAATCCGAGTTCCGGCGCGCTCAAGGCGCTTCTGCTGAGGCAACGCTGTTTTCAGTTTTAGGTGCGGTGCAGGACTTCGCCGCGCCGCGCCCACTCACAGACGACATGACGCTCGTCATTGTCAGAAACACAACGAGGAACATGTGATGAAACAGAGTCAGACGATAAAGCGACTGCATTTGGTTTTCTTCGCGTTGATACTCGTCGCGGCGCCAGTCGCGGTGTCGGCGAAAGATGGTGACTCGAAGTTTGCGACGCTCAACGGCGCGAAGATTCACTATCAGAGTTGGGGTGAGGGAAGCGACGCATTTGTGTTGGTGCATGGCTGGAGTTCCAACCTGGAAGCGTG
>DATJKO010000595.1:0-5608 GCA_035491355.1 Pyrinomonadaceae bacterium | reverse complement strand
TGGTTTTGGGAAAACTCTGCGCGGGAAGGAGCGCTTCGGCTTGTTGAAACTGGCGCGTTGGATTAGCGCCGACGTGAATATACCACAGACTACGCGAGGTCGCGCAATCTGTGGTTTTTCGATGCTAAACGCTGGTTAGTCGCGGGCGGCGGTCGTAAAGAGGATCGGCGCGGTGTCCTCGGTCGCGGTCTCGAGACTGCGACGAGCGAAGCCATCCGAGGTCGACGAGGCGTTCTTTTGCTGGTTCACGTAGGTGAGCCAATCGCCGGGAGCGGGTCGTTCGCCCTTGGTAATTTCGAAGAAGAGTTTCTGGATTTTCGCGGTTATCGGGCCGCGTCCGCCGCCGCCGACTGTGATCCGGTCGACCGAACGAATCGGTGTAACTTCCGCAGCCGTGCCGGTAAAGAAGAGCTCATCGGCTACGTAGAGAGCGGCGCGTTGAATCGTGCGCTCCTTAATAGTAATGCCGAGTTCCTGACAAATCTGAATCACGCTGTCGCGAGTGATGCCCGGCAAAATCGACGACGAAAGCGGCGGCGTCAGCACGACATCGCCGGTGACGAGGAAGATATTCTCGCCGGAACCTTCAGAAACGTAGCCGCGGTCGTCGAGCGCGATTCCTTCGGCGAATCCATTCAACAACGCTTCCATCTTGATGAGCTGCGAGTTCATGTAGTTGGCGCCGCTCTTCGCCATGGCCGGCATGGAATTCGGAGTCAGACGGTTCCAAGTGGAAACACAAACGTCGACGCCCTGTTCGATCGCTTCATCGCCCAGATACTTGCCCCAATCCCACGCGCCGATGTAGCAGGCTAGCGGGTTCGGAAACGGATTTACGCCGAACGCCGGATGCTCTTCGTCGAGACTGCGAAACAGGATCGGTCGGAGGTAGCACTGGTCCATCCCGCTGCGACGCACGAGCTCGACGGCAGCGTCACACAGCTGGTCGAGCGTTAACGGGTGATCCATGCGATAGATCTTGGCGGAATTCAAAAAGCGTTGCATGTGTTCGCGCAGGCGAAACACAGCCGGACCTTGATTAGTCGAGTAACAGCGGATGCCCTCAAAGATGCTCGAGCCGTAATGAAGCACGTGGGACATCACGTGCACCTTCGCGTCGTTCCAATTGATGAATTCACCATCATGCCAAACGACGTCGCAGATGCGCGGTGTCTTCACGTCTTTTACTTTGCCGTCTTTTGAGAACATTTTGTTTTACTCCTTAGGGAAAATACCGGATCGGGGGCGGGTCCTTACCGTGCCGCAGACATCAACCATCGAAACCGGTCTTCTTAGTGCGCTGAGTGGATGCCAGACGTCGCACAATACCGTAGTTGCAGTTCGCTTGGCAAGAACGCTTGCCTGCTGTAATTATGCTTGCGTAACATCCGGAATGCGACAGCAGAAACAATGGACTATCGACGACAGGATTCTTCATCGCAGCCTCACGATTCGCCTCGTTTTTACGCTTGTTTTGCTGATGACGTTTCCAGCCTGCAAGTCTGATCAAAAGATGAATCAAAACACTCAGAGCGGCTCTTCTTTGACTGAAACAACCAATAACGATCCGATTTCAATCCACCGGCGCGCGATTGCCATCGACATGCACGCCGATACCGCGCAAAGACTTCTGGACGAGAACGTCGATCTCCAACAAGAGCTTAGCGATGGCCATTTCGACGCGGTCCGGGCTAAAGCGGGCGGTTTGGACGCGCAGTTTTTCTCGATCTGGGTCGAGCCGCAGTTGTTTGGCGCCACCGGCGTCAGGGCGATGAAACGGGCTGACGACCAGATTGCCGCTGTACGCGATCTAGCCGAAAAACACCCGGAAACCTGGGCGTTGGCGACTTCTGCTGACGATATTCGTGCCGCCTCCGCAGCCGGCAAAATGGCTGCGTTGCTGGGTCTCGAAGGCGGTTACGCCATTGATGAGCGACTTGAGAACGTTCAGCGTTACTACGACCTGGGCGTCCGTTACCTGTCGCCGGCCTGGAGTGTCAGTACGAGTTGGGCCGGATCGTCCGGCGACGACATCGGTCGCACACGCGGGCTGAACGAGTTTGGTAAGAGCGTCGTGCGCGAGATGAACCGGTTGGGAATGATGGTCGACGTCTCACACGTCTCGGATCCGACGTTCTGGGACATTGTTAATACTTCGACTGCGCCTGTTGTTGCCACTCACTCTGCGTGTCGCGCCATCGCCGACGTACCGCGGAATCTGACTGACGAGATGATTCGAGCGCTGGCGCACACAGGCGGCGTTGTTAATGTGATTTTTTATCCGGAGCATCTCGAACCGGGTTGGAGTCAGAAGAAGAAACAGGTTGATGCCGAAATTGCGACGATGGTTCAGGACGCGTCGGCTGCGGAACCGGGTGATGCCGTTCACAAGAAGCTGGCGCGCGATCGTGTGCGTCAACGGGAGTATGCGAAGCGTCTGCCGCCGGTGACTGTCGCGCGGATCGTGGATCACATCGTTCACATCGTGAAGCTTGTCGGAGTCGATCACGTCGGCATCGGATCGGATTTCGACGGCGTGCAGATCACGACGACCGGATTGGCCACGGTCGCCGAGTTGCCAAACCTGACGAAGGAGCTGCTCCGCCGAGGTTATTCAGAAACTGATGTGCACAAGATTCTCGGTGGGAACATGTTGCGCGTCCTGGAAGCAATGAAGAAATGAAAAGGCCTCGAATCGGTTTTCACGCGCCTATCAAGGGGGGAGTTCACAACGCGCTGATCGTCGCCAAAGACACGGGGTGCGATACGGTGCAGTTGTTCTCGCGCAACCCGCGCGGGTGGATGGCCAAACCACTCTCGCTCGAAGATGTCCTGCTGTTTCGCAAGACTCGCAAGCAGACCAGGATCACCCCGGTACTGATCCACTGCAACTATCTCGTCAACCTCGCCGCCATCGACGACGTGTTCCTGCAAAAGTCACGCGAGTCGTTTCGCGAAGAGGTCGAGCGAGCCTTACTGCTCGGCGTCGATTACCTCGTCGTGCATCCGGGCAGTTCCCGCGGCGCGTGCGAAGCAGACGGCATCGCTCTATGCGCGCAGAGTTTGAAGATCGCGTGCAAGGGTCTGAAGTTCGGAACGCTGCGGATCCTGCTCGAGAACACCGCCGGACAAGGCGACTGCATTGGACATCGTTTCGAGCACCTGGCCCTGATCATGGAGTTGTGCCCGAAGATCCCGCTCGGCGTTTGTTTCGACACTGCCCACGCTTTCACGGCGGGTTACGACATTCGCGAAGAGGACGGACTCAACGCGCTGATTCAACGGATGCAGAAGACAGTGGGAATCAAAAACGTCCGCGCCATTCATTTCAACGACTCGCGGGCCGTTTACAATTCGCGCGTCGACCGCCACTGGCACATCGGCGAGGGGCACATCGGCGCGGAAGCTTTGCGCCGCGTCGCCCGCCACCCGAAGCTGAAACATGCGGCGTTCATCCTTGAGACGCCCTACGACGATCCGCGTGCAGATCTGAAGAACCTGTCAATGTTGCGCTCATTCGTAATGGCCTGATAGAATTCGGCCATGTTCTCGACGACAGTCAAAACCCTCGTCCTAACGGTGCCGCTTCTGCGTCGCGCTTAGCGTGACTTCGCGGAGCGGCGAATCCTTACTTCTAAAACAATCAAGCATCGCAACAAAGCTAGCAACGCTTTGTGCGCTGTCTGTAAATCGTGTTAAGTAAGATTGGACAACGTTATGGACGAAAAATATTTTCCTGAACAGATCGAAAACAAATGGCAGCAACGCTGGAACGAGAGCGGCGCGTTCGAGGCCCGCGCTAACGGTCAACGCCCGAAGTTCTACGCGCTCGAAATGTTGCCCTACCCGTCCGGGTTCCTGCACATGGGCCATGTGCGCAACTACGCCATCGGCGACGCGCTCGCCTGGTTCAAACGCTTGCAGGGCTTCAGCGTCATGCATCCGATTGGCTGGGACAGCTTCGGTCAGCCCGCCGAACAAGCGGCAATCAAACGTGGCGTGAATCCGCGCGACTGGACGGAAGAAAACATCGTGCACATGCGCGGGCAGTTGCAGCGTTTGGGCATCAGCTACGACTGGACGCGCGAGATCGCCGCGCACCGGCCCGAGTATTACAAGTGGGACCAATGGTTCTTCCTGAAGATGTTGGAGCGCGGACTCGCGTACAAGAAGACTTCGCAGGTGAACTGGTGTCCGAAAGAACAGACCGTGTTGTCGAACGAACAGTCGTCGGGCGGCATCTGCTGGCGTTGCGGTACTCCAGTCGAGAAGCGTGATCTGGAACAGTGGTTCCTGCGCATCACTGAGTACGCGGAACAACTCGTCGCCGACATGAAACAGATCGAGGCTGGTTGGCCCGAGAAAGTGTTGAAGCGACAGAGTGACTGGGTTGGACGCAGCGAAGGCGCTTTTATTGAGTTTGCTGTGAAAGACAGCGACCAGAAGATACGTGTGTTCACCACGCGCATCGACACTATCTACGGCGCGACCGCCGTCGTCCTCTCGGCGGAACATCCGTTGTTGCCCGAGTTGCTCAAAGACTCTGCTTTGAAGCGCGACGTCGATGCGTTCGCTGAGAAGGTCAGGAATCAGAAAGCGATTCGCACAGACCTGACGGAAGAAGGCGAGAAGGAAGGCTTGAACACGGGCGTGCTCGCCATAAATCCGTTCAGCGGCGAAACGATTCCCGTGTGGGTGGCGAACTATGTGCTGATCGAATACGGCACGGGCGCTGTGATGAGCGTCCCCGGTCACGACGAGCGCGACTTCGAGTTTGCGCAGAAGTATTCGTTGCCGATCCGTCAGGTGATCGCGCCTGTCAGTCATGAACAGCTGCGTGCTGAGCCGGTCGCGACGACCGCCGGCGACAGCTCTGCCGAAATGAAGCACTCGTTCACCGACTATGGAGTCTTGATCAATAGCGGTGAGTGGGGCGGAAAACCATCTGACGTTGCGATCAGGGAGATGGCGGACTACGCGCGTGACAAAGGTTTCGGCGAAGCGGCTGTAACTTATCGCATTCGCGACTGGGGCGTGTCGCGCCAACGCTTCTGGGGCGCGCCCGTTCCCGTGGTGTACTGCGACAAGTGCGAAATGGTACCGGTTCCTTACGATCAGTTACCGGTTGTGTTGCCGCAAACAGCGGCGTTCACGGGCACAGGTGAGTCACCGCTGGCCGGGGTGGCGGAGTTTGTGAACACGAGTTGTCCGAAATGTGGTGGTCCAGCGCGTCGCGAGACTGACACGATGGACACGTTTGTCGATTCGTCGTGGTACTTCTTCCGCTACCTGGATCCGAAGAACAACGACGCGCCGTTCGATCCGGAGATCGCGCGACATTGGACGCCGGTGGACCAGTACATCGGTGGCGACTCTCACGCAGTCATGCACCTGATCTACACGCGCTTCTGGAATAAGTTCATGCGCGACATCGGACTCGTTTCGTTCGATGAACCAGTGAAGCGATTGTTGACCCAGGGCATGGTGACTAACCGCGTCGGCGACACTGACGAGTGGAAAGCGATGTCCAAGAGTCTCGGCAACGGTGTGGATCCGGACGAGATGATCGCCGCGTTTGGCGCCGACGCTACGAGACTGTTCGTCTTGT
>DATJKO010000594.1:0-4886 GCA_035491355.1 Pyrinomonadaceae bacterium | reverse complement strand
CTACCTGGAAATCTGCTCGACGTATGAGAGTTAGCGCGCAGCAAGCTCTCGACTTACTCGCGGCGCTTGGTCCGGCGGCGCGTGGCCGCAACGTCGACCTCACGACCGGCTTCGTCGATCTCGTCGATGTTCACCGTCTCTTCAACCGCACGATGATATACACGGCACGCCTGCGAGTTTAGAATTTCGGGAACGCGCAAATGCCCGGTGGCGTCTAATAGACTCAGAGCGCTCCCAATTCGAACGCTGAATCAGGCATTCAAAGAAAGTCTGGGGGAAATACCCATGAAACGCTGGACACGAAGACTCATCGTTGCGGCACTGACTTTCGCTCTCGGCTGTGGCATTTACTTTTTCGCCGGACGAGCGCGGGTGCTTTATTGGCGGACTCTCGGTCCGCTGCCGTATTGCGAAGTCGCGCGAAATGCGAAGCATTATCACAACACTGACATCCTCGTCAGGGCGCGAGTAATTCTTAGCGGGTCTGCGATATATGTCTACGAAGATTGTGACCCGGTCGAGGCGCTCGCCGCCGGTGTAGAGTTCGAGGGCAATAATCCGCTGTTGGGACCCGAGTACGTTGACAACTTGCTCGTCACCGGCGAGCACCCGCAAGTCAAAACCGCGGAAGCTCTAATCGAAGGACGCTTCGATGCGGAAGCGAGTCCGGGCTGTTGGGCCCCAAAGTTTCACATCAACGCGAAGAGGATCGAACTGCTTTCAGACATTACCGACTACGTACCGCCTCACTCTGATCAGGAAGGAGTTCGAGTCAAACACTGAGGTCCCGATGAGGCCGCCGCGCTCGCGAAGAAATCAAAACCGCGCTAAGGTATGACCGATTCAAGACCGGGCCCTTCGGTGTGGCCTAGTAGCGAACCAACTCTCGCCGAGGCGAGCCATCGCTGCCGGCGAAAGCCAAAAGACCCACGCGTTGCTGAAACAGGCGTGGGTCGTTCGCTGTTTGGGTTAAAGGCTTTCCACGCCGAGACGCGGAGATGACGCAGAGCACGCAGATAAGACAATGTTCTAAGACTGCTTTTGTGCGAGCGGTCCTACGTAGTTTTGCGTACCGCGATGAGGAACGCAGAGATACGCAGAGATTGGTACAGGGGCAGTTTGAAAAGAGGTTCTCCCGCAAAGGCGCAAAGGCGCCAAGAGAATCAATGAATTCAGGCTGTTCTTTCTTTCGTTGCGTCTTTGCGCCTTTGCGGGAAATCCTTTGCGCCTTAGCGGGAAATCTTAGTTGAACCGCATCATTACCTCTATTCTCAACCCCTCTCGACTAAAACGACGCCTTCTTGTTAGAGTGTACAAACCCAGAACTACTGGCCAGTTCTTAGCAATACCCAATTCTCCCCGTCGTGTTCGATTAAACTATATTTAGGTGGAATACCCCCGTTGAACTCACTCATCCCACGCTCGTTCTGTATCTTTTGCACACTCTTTTTTGTAATCATTTTTACTCCGGCAATTTACGCCGTCGACGGTTGTTCGGCAGCGAGTTTCAAGGTCGCTGACAACATCAATCTCGAAGCCGGTGTGTGGGGAATGGCGGTCGCCGACTTCAATAACGATGGCCACCTCGACATCGCCGTTTCGCCGAATAACAGTACGACCCACGTAGCAGTGCTGTACGGCCGCGGTGGAAACGAAAAGTTTGGCCCGCCAACCTACTTCCCTGTCGGCGGACAGCCGCAAAGAATGGCGGTCGCCGATTTTAACGGCGACGGAAGACCAGATCTCGCAGTCAGTCTCGACCACGTTGCGAATTCGAATATTGGAACGCTGTCGATCCTATTGAATAATGGTACCGGACAATTCGGCGCGCCGATTCTCAACACGTTCCAGGGCGATCCTATTCAGCCGGTTCCTGCTGACCTCAATAACGACGGAAAGATCGATATCATCACTGGACTCTCTACGGGAACTACTGACGGCAAGGTCGCAGTGCTCCTCAACAACGGCGCCGGAGTCCTGAGCGCAGCGCCCAACTCACCAATCATTACTGAGAGCGCCACCACCCTACCGATCGTCGGTGATTTCAACGAAGACACCAAGATCGATTTCGCAATACCCGGCCGCGGTTCCGTCGGCGGCGTCGACATCCGGTTTGGCGATGGCGCAGGCGGGTTTGGTCCAGTCGTAAACATCGCGACTGGCGGCTTTTCGTTCTTCGTCTTACAAGCAGACTTCAACAAAGACAATCACCAGGATTTGCTGTATGGCAACCGTCTCGTGCTCGGAACGGGCACGGGTTCGTTTGGCGCGCCCGTAACTGTTGCCGTTCCCGCGAGCGATAGCGTGGCGATAGTGGGAGACGTCAACAACGATACCAACCTCGACGTCGTGTCAGGCGGCTCCGGTGGGGTCGCCATCCTGCTGGGCGACGGGACCGGAAACCTCAATCTCGGGAAGTCTTACGTCTCGGGGTTTACAACCTTTGGCGCCGGCTCCGCTTTCGCTGCCCTCGGAGACTTCAACGAGGATGGAAAAAAAGATCTCGCCGCTGTCCAACGTTCGGGTCTTGGCATTTTGAAGGGAGACGGCACAGGCGCGTTCAACGATGCGTTGAGTTACCGCACCACACTACTGGCGAGCCCGCGCGATGTGGTGGTCGCTGATTTCAACAATGACGGCAAACAGGACTTCGCCGCCATCAGTCCTTTTTTCGGTTTCCCGGCGGGCGGCGGTGTTGAGGTGGCGCTGAATGACGGCGCCGGGAATTTCACCGTCAAGTCGACTATCAACTTCTTCACGTCGCAACTCGGGGGCATCACCGCTGCCGATCTCAATGCCGATGGGAAAATGGACCTGGCAGTAACGCGTCCGTTGGATGGCCGAGTCTTTCTGCTCGTGAATGACGGCACCGGGGCGTTTCCTACTGACGTGGCTACAATTCCTTTCCTCTCGATCGGATTTCAGCCGGGCGCAATCAAGGCCGGTGACTTCAACAACGACGCCAAGGCTGATCTCGTTGTAACAAACCCTAACAACTACACGGTGCTCCTCGGCGACGGAAATCTCGGTTACCAGATTTTCGGTGGCATCGGATTACCCCAAGGCAATGGGACCGATATCGACATCGGCGATTTCAACGCCGATGGTAAACAGGACCTGGCGTTCGTCAGAAGCGGCGCAAACCAGGTAACGGTCCTGCGCGGGGATGGCGCCGGCTTCTTCATTAGCTATGCAACCGTCGCGCTACCGACAACTCCCGAATCGCTCGTCGTAAAAGACTTCAACGGCGACGGTAAACCGGATATCGCAACAGCCGGTACCGCGTTCGAGAACATCGTCGCGCAAGGCTACGTCAGCGTTGTGCTGAACAACGGAGCCGGTGGATTCGATGCGCCAGTGAATTACCTGACTGATGGAGCTCGTTCGATCGCCGCAGGCGATTTCAATAACGATAACCAGCAGGACCTCGTCGTCATCAGCGGTGGCTTTGGTGTAAACAGCAATCTGTTCAGTGTCACCGTGCTAACCAACAAAGGCACTGGCGGACAATTCAATGCGCCGATGGTCTTCGGAGTGGCCCAGGATCTTTCTTCTCTCGCCGCCGGGGATTTCAACGGCGACACCGAGGACGATCTGATCGCCAGCCAGTTCAATCAAACCGTGGCGGTGCTGTTGAATAACTTCTCGACTTCAGTGCCTTGTCTCAGTGTGAATGACGCGACTGTAACTGAGAACGACAGCGGAACCGTCGACGCCGTCTTCACTGTCACTTTGTCCTCGGCGAGTGCTCAAACTGTGCGGGTCAATTACTTCGCAAGTCCCCACTTCTCGGGGTCAATAAACTTTACGACTGCGACAGCAGGGGTGGACTACGAAGACGTCCCCGGCACGATCACGTTCGCTCCAGGCGAGACTTCCAAGACTTTCAGCATCCCTGTGAAGGGCGATGTCATTGACGAGCTGGATCAGCTGTTCAGCGTGTCTCTCACCACGCCCGTGAACGCGGTGATTAGTGACGGACGCGGGTTTGGAACGATCGTGGATAACGATGCGCCGCCAACGATTTCAATCACCGACGTTGCGGCGAACGAGAATAATCCCAATCAGGTCTCGGTCGCATTTACAGTCACGCTCAGCGGTCCGAGTGAAAAAACAGTTACCGTTGACTATGCGACTCAAGCGGGTACGGCTACGGCCGGCACCGACTATTTCACGACCTCGGCCTCAATCGAATTCCAACCCGGGACTGTCTCCAGAACGATCTTCGTTCAGATAATTCCCGACAACATCTTCGAGCCTAATGAAACTTACTTTGTGAACCTGAGCAATCCGACGAATGCCACGATCGCGGATGGGCAGGGCCAGGGGACAATCAACAACGACGATCCGCAGCCGACGATTGGAATCAATTCGGCGTTTCTTACGGAGGGCGCGCAGGGCACGAGCAGTAACGTTCAGGTTCAAGTGACGCTGTCTAATCCGTCTGCGCAAACGATCACGGTTGCGTATGCGACGGCGAACCAGACCGCGACCGCTGGAAGTGACTATGTCGCGGCGTCCGGCACAGTCACGTTCAATCCTGGCGAGACCACGAAGAATATTCCAATCCAGATCAACGGCGACGACGTCGACGAAATCAGCGAGACCTTCGTTGTGAGTCTTACGAACCCAACTAACGCAACGATTGGCACGGCTCAGAATACCGTCACGATTGGCGACGACGATGGACCAACAATCAGCATCAATTCCATCTCCGTTAACGAGGGTAACACCGGGGTCACAACCGCGACCTTCACGATCACGCTTTCAGCAGCCAGCGTTCAGGACGTACTCGTAAACCTGGCGACTGCGAGTGGGACGGCAACCGGTGGGCTCGACTATCAGCAGGTGTTCTCGGGTACGGTGTTCATACCGGCAGGACAAAC
>DATJKO010000593.1:0-3990 GCA_035491355.1 Pyrinomonadaceae bacterium | reverse complement strand
GGCGCCGTTACGTGGTGGACGCGCGTACAGTCGTGAAGATGCGCAAACGCTGCTTGGTTGGGCGCGCGAGTTGGGCGCGAACTTTGTTCGCCTGGCGCACTACCCGCATAGTGAGTTGACGGTTCGTGAAGCAGACCGGCTGGGGATTCTGTTATGGTCGGAGATCCCCGTTTACTGGACCATTCAGTGGGAGAATCCGGCGACGCTCGAGAATGCGCGCAATCAGTTGGGTGAGCTGATCGACCGAGACAAGAATCGGGCTGCGGTTATTATCTGGTCTGTGGCGAATGAAACGCCGTTGAGTGATGAGCGGTTGTCGTTTCTGAAAAATCTCGTTTCACATGCGCGCAGTATCGATCCAACGCGACTCCTTTCGGCCGCGATGGAGCGTCATTACATCAATCCGACGACACAGATGATCGACGATCCGCTGGGCGAGTTTCTGGATGTGCTCGGATGTAATGAGTATGTTGGTTGGTACGATGGTCTGCCGGGGAAGGCTGATGCGCTGGAGTGGAAATCGAAGTACAACAAGCCGCTGATCATGAGTGAGTTCGGCGCCGACGCCGCTTTCGGGCACCATGGTGACGCGCTGACACGTTGGACCGAGGAGTACCAGGAGGATCTTTACCGTCATCAGATCGGGATGCTGAAGAAGATTCCTTTTCTACGCGGCACCTCTCCGTGGATCCTGATGGACTTTCGTTCGCCGCGTCGTCCGCTGCCCGGCATCCAGGACTACTGGAACCGCAAAGGCCTCATTTCAAACCGCGGCGAAAAGAAGAAAGCGTTTTATGTCATGCAGCGCTGGTACCGCGAGCTGCGCGACGCGCCCGTGAAATAGTTTAGTTACACGATGCCCAAACGAAAGCGCATCATCATCATCGCCGGACCCAATGGCGCCGGCAAGACAACGTTCGCGCGTGAGTACTTGGTTAAGGAAGCGAACTGCCCTGATTTCATCAACGTCGATCTTATAGCGGCAGGATTGTCGCCGTTCGATCCTGATCGGGCGGCGATTCAGGCCGGACGCATCATGCTTTCAGAGATTCAGAGGCGGGTGCGAAAAGGGGATAGCTTTGCGTTCGAGACGACGTTGAGTGGACTCGTGTACGCGCGTCAAATTCCGCAGTGGGGGCGGGACGGTTACCACGTGAGTCTCATATTTTTAAGCTTGCCATCGGCCGAGATTGCTATCTCTCGAGTAACAACCAGAGTCGCTCAAGGTGGTCACGATGTGCGACGCGGTGTTATACGCCGCCGGTTTGTTTCCGGTCTGCACAGTTTTCAAGAAATCTATAAGCACTTGGTTGATCGTTGGTGGTGGTACGATAATTCTGACAAGGAGCCTCAGTTGATTTCGACTGGGCAAAGGTAAGCGATGAGCCGTCGAATCAGTTCAACTTCATCAGAAACGAAGGCAATAACCCGTGCGCTCAGTAGAGCCGCGAAGAGTGCGTTGGAACTCGGATTAAAAACTGGGACGCCGGTGTATGTCGTGCGGAACGGAAAGATCGTCGACCTCACACAGGAGCGACGCTCATCGAAAAAACCCACATCACTAAAAGCAAACGGTAAGCGCAAAAGGGCCGGTTCAGTTGGCTAACAGGCTGACGTAAGTATGCCGCACAAAGTCGTCGGGTCGATGTTGCCGCCTGAGACGATGCAGACGACTTTGCCGCCCCCTGCCTGACCTGAGAGGGCACAGGCGACGGGGCAGGCGCCCGCGCCTTCGGCGATGATGTGGTTGCGCTCGGCGAGGAGACGAAGAGCGTAGGCGATTGAATCGAGATCGGCGACGAGGGAACCGTCGATTAAACCTCTTGCGCGCTCGAGCATTTGCGGAAAGACGAGTCGGGCGCCGATGCCATCGACGAAGGACGGTTGGTATTCAACCGACTGCGGTGATCCGGCGGCGAGTGAGGGTGCGAGCGGCGCCGCTGTTGCGACTTCGGCTGCGTAGATCTTGCACTTAGAACTCATCGTGCCACTTGAATGTAAAGCACGCAGCGCAGCGGCAATGCCGCAGGTGAGTCCACCCCCACCCCACGGAATCACGATCGCATCAAACTCCGTCAGTTCTTCGACGATCTCCAAAGCGATCGTCCCGTTCCCAGCCATCACATTCAGATCGTCGAACGCGTGGATGAACGTCGCCTCGACTCCGGGGAACGCGCGCTCCTCAAACGCGCGCCACCACTCTTCAAACGACACTTTGATGACTCTGCCACCGAGGCGTTCAATCGCGCGCACCTTCGTGTCGGGTGCGGTCTGCGGCGCGACAACGGTACACGGAATACCAAGCTCACGTGCGCGCCACGCGACGCCCTGGGCCATGTTTCCTGCCGAAGCCGTCAGTACGCCACGCGCAAGCATCTTGGGCGCGAGATGGCCCATCGCGTTGGCTGCGCCACGGATCTTGAACGATCCGATCGGCTGAAGATTCTCGAGCTTAAGATAGATCTCGGCGGGCGCGTCGCTGACGTTAAGGCGAACGAGCGGAGTGCGGATCGCAGACCCCGCAATCATTTTTCGGGCGGCGTTAATGTCAGCAAGCGACGGCAGCATTCGTTAATCGAATTCGACCCAGACGCCGGTATTCAGTTCTTTAGCTTTGCGATACAAGTAATTCGCGGCAGCCAGATCCTCAACAGCGAGGCCTAACGACTTGAACAACGTGATTTCATCTGCTGACGTCCGGCCCGGCTTCGCACCAGTCAACACTTCGCCGAGTTCGGCGCGAATATGATCCGGCCCAATGGCACCTTCACGCGCGGCGGCGAGATAATCGCCTGCCTCGTTGATCGTCGATTCGCGGCGGTCAACGAACAGTGACGAAGCAACCATCGTCGCGGTATCCACCTCGCGTGCATTCGGAGTGCTCGATCCGAGGACGTTCAAGTGGGCGCCGGCCGAAAGCCATCCCCGCTCAACGACCGGCTCTTTGGCGCTCGTGACAGTAGCAATCACGTCCGCACCCGCGACAGCTTCGCGAACGCTCTCAACCGGTTCGATCGCAAACGACACCCGCCCACTCATCTCGTCAACAAATCGTGTCGCATGTTCCCTGGCACGGCTGACGACACGGCAACGCTGAATCGGTCTCACTTCCGACATCGCGATCAAATGCGTTCGTGCCTGCACACCCGCCCCGACGATCGCAAGATTGCGAGCATCCTTTCGCGCGAGCAAGTCCGTCGCCACACCCGACACAGCCGCCGTGCGAATCGCCGTAATCGCGGAAGCATTCATCAACGCAAGCAACTCTCCGGTCTCGGCGCTAAACAGCATCACCGCGCCCTGGTGCGCATCTTTGCCCTGTGCGGGATTTCCAGGAAACACACAAACGGTCTTCAGTCCATAAGCCGCCTGCTCGCCGCCCACGTACGACGGCATCAATCCCATCACACCCTTCGCTCCAGCCGGCCGCACGATCGTGCGCAGCGGCTGATGCACCTCGCCGCGCGTGAGTTGAATGAGCGCCTCGCGCATCAGCTCGATGCACTCCTTCATCGGCAACAGTTGCACAACCTCGTCGTGATTGAGGATCAGGATCTTCATCGTGGCGGGACGTTAGGCACCGGTGGTGAATAGTCCGAGGTTCTTTGAGGCCGGAGTCCTCTCGCAAGAAACCCGACAATCAGAAGTGTCACGAGGCCTATACCGGCAATGACGATGGCTTTTGTGTACCAGCGCCAGGGAAATGAGGAGGTCTGGCTACCGGAGAAACTCCTAATCTTTCGCGATTCCAGGACCTTGTTTCCAAAACACGTGCCGGAGATTAGTTCATTATGAGAACGCCGAGCGTAGACGCGGTAGACGGTATTAGGAAAGAAGAAATAGTCGCAGTTGCTGTTTCCTTCGACAATCGTGATTTCTCTTTCCGCGGGGCCTTTGAGTGATTTACTGACTGCAAACGTGTACGCAATAGTCTTCCAGGACATTTCACTCGCTGCGAGTTTCGTAGAACGAATAAGCTCGCCCTCGAAA
>DATJKO010000592.1:0-2278 GCA_035491355.1 Pyrinomonadaceae bacterium | reverse complement strand
GCGATGACGTCAGCAGCAGCGAGTCACGACTTCACGCAGTCAGCCGGCAACGAAGCAATACCACCCAAAGTGCGCGCGCTCGGCGGTACTTTCGATTTTCTTTCCGCGTTTTATCGCGCGCGGGCACTGCCGTTGACCGATGGCGCCGAGTACGATCTCACCATTCGCAGCGAGGGTGTGGATTATCAGATCGAGTTGAAAGTGACTGGCCGCCAAACGGTCAGAACAAACGTCGGGTCTTTCGAGACGATCGTGACGCAGGTCAAAAGCGATTCGCGTTTTAAGAACGTGAGGATCTATTTCAGCGCCGACGAACGGCACGTGCCGGTGTTGTTTACCGGTCGCGTTAGTTCAGGTGAGTTGCGCGCGGAACTGGCAGGCTCGGAGATGATCGAGGCTGCGCCCCCGACACCAGTTGCGCCTCCAAAAGTGGACCCAAATCCGAATCCCGTTCCCACTACACCGCCAGCGACGCCGACGAATAACGCCGACATCGCCCATTTGCCATTTGCGCTGAACGAACAACTCAACTATCAGATCTTCATCGGGTCCAACACCGCAGCACTTGGCACCGCCAGCTTCCAGGTGAAAGGGCGTTCACGTCATTTCGATCGCGACGGAATTTATCTGACCGTGACTGCGCAAACGACGAACGCCGCGGCGAGTGTCTTTGTCGCGAGAGATCAAATTGATTCGTATGTCGAGCCTAAGGGGCTGCTGCCGTATCGAACTGTTTTGAGTCTGGCGGAAGGTAAACGTCGTTTGAATCAAACAATCACGACAAACCAGGAAACGGGCACAATGTCGATCGACGGTGCTTCGACGAGACTCGAAGTGCCTGTCGGCACCCACGATCTTCTTTCCTTCTTTTATGCGCTACGGACGTTCAACCTCGCGCTCACGAAGCGGAACTCGATACCAGTCCTCGTTGAAAACAAGGCGAAGACGCTGATTGCGATCGCGACGAAACGCGAGACGATCGATCTGGGCGGGCGTCAGGTTCCGGCGATTGCGGTGTCGATTACGACGGAAGATCCTGAGCCTGATAAGTATCAGTTGCGCATGTGGGTGAGTGATGATCGACGACGCTTGCCGCTGCGCTTGACCGCGATGACGCAACTGGGTCAGTTGCGCGCGGATCTCGCTATCCTTCCGACCGCCTCCCATTAACCTCGGTTCTGTTACCCTAGGCTCTTGCCTCGCAACCCCTGCTGGATGAAATTGAAAACTGTTTTCAACTGAACTATACTTCCGACCATGTTGAACTCATTCATCATCGTTCTGCGCGAAGGATTCGAATCGTTCTTGCTCGTCGCCGTCATTCTTGCTTACCTCCGCAAATCCGGACACCAGTGGCTGAATACCTCGGTTTACGCAGCAATTGCCCTCGCTTTGGCGGCCAGCGGCGGCCTCGCCTACGTGCTGAATGAGGGCGTCGACAACGCAGTCGTGCGGAACATGTTTGGCGAGTCTATCGGTGGGTACGTCAGCACCTTTTTTGCCAATGAAGCTTTACGCGAAGCCGTCCTGGGCGCGATTGCCGTGGTGATGGTCGGCACGCTCGTGATTCACATGTGGCGCTCGGGTCCAAAAATTCAACAGCGCATGCGGGAACGATTGACCGAGTTTTCCTCGAACACCTCCCGCGTCGCGGCTGTGTTCGGCGTCTTCGTCTTTACCTTCCTCATGATTACGCGCGAGGGAATGGAAACGGCGCTTCTGCTGATGCAGGTGAAGGATCCAAACCTAATCCAGGGTGCGCTGCTCGGCTTGGTTGCGGCCGTCGCATTTGCGATTGGGTGGGCCAGGTTTGGTCACCTGCTGAACCTGAAACGGTTTTTCCAGGTAACGAGCATCTTCCTGCTCCTCTTCATGGTCCAAGTCGCAGTTTACTCTTTCCACGAATTCTCTGAAGCGGGTGTGTTGCCCAACAGCGAAGCGCTACACATCGCGACCGAAAAGTTTTCGCCTGACGGTCTCTACGGCAAATGGTTCTCGCCGATCATGATCGGGATCTGTGCGTTGTGGCTCGTCGGTGCGTGGCTTCTCGATCGCATCAAGCGAACTTCGGTGACGCCATCGGGGATGCCAAAACTCGAGGGCGGCACGAGCTAGTTCCCTTTCAACATCCGCACCAATTCACGTTTCAGTAACTTCCCTGTCGGACCTTTGGGAATGTCGGGGACGAAGTGCACCGTCTTCGGGCACTTAAAGTCCGCCAGTCGTGCTTTACAGAAATCGATTACGTCCTGATCTGAAACCTTCGCGCCGTCGCGCA
>DATJKO010000591.1:0-2551 GCA_035491355.1 Pyrinomonadaceae bacterium | reverse complement strand
AATGCCGGCCATCGCCGCGAGTGGCTTGCTTGAACTTCGCGAAGCAGTACACAAACTCCCGCACGGCAGCTCCGGCGCGCTGATCGTTGCTACCGTTGTGTCGGGCATCGTCGGCTACGCCTCAATCTGGTTCCTCCAGCGCTTCCTGCGCACGCACTCAACCGGCATCTTCATCGTCTACCGCGTGATCGTCGGCGCACTCATTCTCGCAGCGTTGGTGGCAGGATACATTTCGGCGAGTATTTAGGTCCAAATCACAGGAATGTTTGCTACACTACGTTGGCCCTCCTCACAAGCCACAGCATAAAGGGGCGTGAAGGTATGAATGAGAAAGACCCGCAGCGTGATGTCGCTTCTTCACAGCGGCCCAGAAGCCCACGAGTTCCCGTCGAGTTCGCGCTCGAGGTCGAAGGTACTGACGCTTCCGGTAATCCTTTCCAAGCCAACGCCAAAGCCACTAAGATCAGCCGCGGCGGCGCAACTATAGCCATCGACGTCGATGTCCCCGTCGGATCCGTCGTAAAACTAGCCCCGCCATTCGGCGGTAAGCTCGAAGCTCAGGTCAACGGCGCCTGGACCGACGATATCGACGGCAATCGACGCATCGGCGTTAAGCTACTCGACGCGAACGGATGGTTCGCGGAATAGAGCCACAAAAAGGCACAAGGGCCACAAGAAGGTACAGGCCCACAATGGGCACAAAGAGCCCAAAGGGCAAAAGAGACAAGAGGCAGAAAAGATATTAGTGAAAGCCAAACGCTGGATCGTGCGAGGGCACAACGCCGATGAGGCAGCCTCGCTCGCACGCGTACTGGGTATCTCACCAATCCTGGCTGCATTACTCATCAACCGCGGATACGCAGACGTGTCTTCCGCGCGTACCTTCCTGACGCCAACTTACGAGCAACTTCACGAACCGTACTTGATGCTCGGCATGAAGGAAGCTGTGGCGCGTCTGCAACACGCGATCGACGCACATGAACCGATCCTGATCTATGGCGACTACGACGTCGACGGCACCACCGGCACTGCGATTCTCTTGCGGGCACTCAAACTTCTCGGCGCCCAGGTCGGCTTCCACGTCCCGCACCGTTTCACTGAAGGTTACGGAATACAACAACCCGCACTCGAAAAAGCCGTAGCTGACGGTTACAAACTGGTCGTCAGCGTCGACTGCGGTATTCGCGCGCACGAGCCGCTGCACTGGGCGCGCGACAACGGTCTCGACGTAATCATCACGGACCATCATCTCCCTGACGACACAGAGGGCGCGCCACCGGCATTTGCTGTGCTCAATCCGAACCAGAAAGGTTGCGAGTACCCCGACAAAAACCTCGCCGGCGTCGGCGTCGCGTTCAAACTCGTCCATGCGCTGTATCGCGAACGCGGGCGGGAATCGCAAGTCGCAGCGTTCATGAAAGTCGTCGCGATTGGCACCGTTGCCGACGTCGCGAAACTCACCGGCGAGAACCGCGCGATCGTTTCGCTGGGCCTGAAAGATCTCGCAAAAGCGGCCAACCCCGGACTGCGGGCGCTAATCAATGTGGCCGGTTGCGGAGATGGCAAGGGCATGACAGCATACGATCTTGGTTTTCGGCTCGGACCGAGGATTAATGCAGCCGGCCGCATGGACGCGGCCAGCGCGGTAGTTGAGCTCTTTGACACGCGCGATTCCGCTGAGGCGCGTCGTCTGGCGGAACACCTCGACGCTCGCAACGAGGAACGTAAGACTGTTCAGCAACAGATCATCGATCTCGCGGTTGCGGAGCTTCAGGAAGGCACCCCGGACTCATTCGTGACCGTCGTCGCCGGTGACGGCTGGCATCGCGGCGTGATCGGCATAGCGGCGTCGAAGATAGCGGAGCGGTTGAATCGTCCGTGCGTCGTGTTGTCGGTTGACGGTGAATTGGCGCATGGCTCGGGCCGAAGCATCGAGGCGTATCACTTGTTGAATGGTCTAACGGCCTGTTCCGATTTATTTGAAAAGTTTGGCGGACACTCACACGCGGCGGGTATTACGATCCGTCCCGATCGCATCCCGGAGCTTCGCCGGCGTCTGAACAATCACGCCGCGTCATGTTTGACGGCGGAAGATCTGGAGCACTCGGTGACGATCGACATGGAGTTGCCGGCGGAAACTGTCACCTTCGCGATGGCGAAAGAGCTGCAGGCGTTGGAGCCGTTTGGTGCAGGCAATCCGTGTCCGGTGTTTGTGACGAGGAACTTGCGATGTTTGTCTGAGCCGGTGGTGTTAAAGGGACAGCATCTGCGATTACGATTGGCGGGCCCGCAAAACCGGCCGCTGGAGGCGATTTGGTTCAACTGCGTGGAGTCGGGAGGGCAAACTCCCAACCTGAACGGGAGCATCGAAGTCGCCTACACGATTGAGTTGAGCACGTGGAATGATGAGTATCGGATGCAGTTGAATGTTGTAGACGTGAGGACGTGAGCTTTGTGCTTTGAGCTTTGTACTTTGTGCTTTGTACTTTGTTCGCTTAGCTAAACGTCCGGCTTAAACCGGCCTGGTACGCAAAGCGAACAAAGGACAAAG
>DATJKO010000590.1:0-2782 GCA_035491355.1 Pyrinomonadaceae bacterium | reverse complement strand
CTACTGTGTGCCGAACCTTCAACACCGCATGCTGACGGCGCGAGCGCAGCCATAGGTGCCTGTGGTCCATCAGAAACTCGGTGCCGTGCTCTTTCGGCGTGATCGGATAATCGTGTACTTGCTGTAGAACTTCAGCCGCGTTCACGTCGATCTCGAAACCGCCCGGCGCGCGACTGTCAGCGCGGACAGAGCCTTTGATTGCCAGCGCCGACTCCTGTCCGAGTCCTTTCAGCGCTTCCCACGTTTCGGCGTCAATGGCGTTCTTCAACACCACGCACTGCACCACTCCGGTGCCGTCGCGCAGTTGCGGAAAGAGAATCTTCCCACTCGAACGCAGGTTATAGAGCCAGCCTTTAAGTACGACTTCTTCGCCGGCATGTTTTGAAAGCTGGTTGATGTAGGTGTGGTTGGTTGCAGTGCTTAAGAGTGATTGCGTCGTCATCTAGAAAACCCGGAGGGGTGTCATCGTTAGTTAATGCGTTCCTTCAGCATGCGACGCAGGGTGGGGAACCTCTCGAGCCAGTCGATGGCCTGCAGCACGATCTGAAGTGTTGGTTGAATGAAGTGTTCGTACGCCGCACCGCGTCCGGCCACTGCCGTTTGATAAGAGAAAGTTCCGGTAGCCTTGAGGCCGCGTTGCACGGTCATCAATCGAAACTCCTGCGCAAAATCGTCGGGGTCGATCGCCGGCAGTCCTAACATGCGCCGCTCTTCAAGAAAGAACAGACGATGTCCGCGCAACTCGGCGAGCGACGGCGGACAAGGTTGTCGATCCAGCAGAAACGAAACCAGGTCATAACTGGCCGGTCCCATGCGCGCGTCCTGATGATCGACGATCCGCATGCGCTTCCGATGGTCGATCATGAGATTAGCCGAGTGGTAGTCGCGGTGACAGAGCACACGCGGGGCCGCGGAAAGCTCCGCGGCGATGTCGTTGAGTTCTGCTTTTACTTCGGCGATCTCAGCGTGCCGCAGTTTCTCCTGCCGCAGGCTGGTGAAGTAGTGCTCAAAGAAGAAGTCGAGCTCCCAGGAGAGTTTCGCTTCGTCAAACGCCAACCTGCTGGCGATCGAGTTCATCTCGTGCGCCTTGTCGCTCGCTTTCTGAATCTTCGCAATCAGCGCGATTGCTTGTTCCTTGTACTCGTCGCACTTGTCTTCCGGCTCGTTTTCGTAAACCCGAAACAGCTGCTCGTCGCCGAGATCCTCCTGCACGATGATGCCGGCCGCGCCGTCGACCGCGTAGATCTCAGGGACTGGAATATCTGACTCCAGAAACAGGCGCGTAACGTCGAGATACGGGTGAAACTCCGGATCGAACGGTTCCTGGTAGACGGCAGCCACCGCGGAACGTTTGTTCCAGCCGATGCGGTAATACTTGCGAGTCGAGGCGTCAGGCGTGAGCGGAACGACTTCCCTGCTGGTTATTCCCTGCTGCGCGATGAATCTCGCAAGCCTATCTGACGCGGAAGACTCAAATGCGTTGGAAATCACCTGTTTAGCGGAACTCATCAGTGAACTCAGTCATTGCCAATTGGCAATTGCCGATTGCGGATTCTTCGCTACTGAGAAGTTCGATCAACCCAGGCACGCGAAACTGAAAATCGGCAATCGGCAATCAGAAATCGTCAATGGTAGGCGGATTGTATCACAACGGCACGACAAAGTTTTCTCCCCGAAACTCACCGGCAAGCGACTTCTCCGGCCGCTTTTTGCCGTCGACTAAGTCGCGTCGCACAACGATCGAATTCTCGATTCGTTCGCCGCTCGGAATCGTCACGTTGTCACCCAGAACACAGCGGATTACCCCTGCGCCGGGCCCGACTGTGACGCCGTCCCAAATGATCGAGTCAGCCACGTCAGCGTCCGGTGAGATACCGCTGTTGTCTCCCGCAAAGAAGGTCTGGCCTGTCTCACGCAACATCTCGACGCTGATCTCGAGATAACGGTTCAAGGTCGAGAGCTCGCGCCACTTCCCGGATGCGACGTGCGCCGCTATCACTTCCCCGTTCGCCATCGCGGGCGGATAAACGTGCGACACCGAATCAGAGAATACTCCACGCGGTATGTAGTCGAAGATGCGCGGTTCCATGATGTGAATACCCGTGAACATAACGGAGCTGGTCCATCCGCCGCGGGATCGGGCATGCCGCTGAATCGCGTGATGCGCCCTGCTTCTGTCTCCACTACGCTGAAACGTTCCCGACGCGTATTGGGCAGCAGCACGAGCGTGGCGAGAGCGTTGGTCTTGCGATGCGTGTCGAGCGCGGCCTGGAGGTCGATATCGGTGATGATCTTTCCGTTCACAACGAGGAACGTGTCGCGATCGAAAAACTCACGCGTGTTGTCGAGCGCACCGCTCGTGCCGAGAATCACCGGTTCTTCTACGTAATGGAGATTGACACCGAAGCGGCTGCCGTCGCCCAGCGCCTTGCGAACCGACTCAGGCCGGTGATGCAAGTTGACGACGATCTCGTTGAACCCGTAACCCGCCAGATACTCGGCGACATAACCGACGAGCGGTTTACCTAGAATCGGAATAGCGGGTTTGGTGCGATCTTCGGTGAGGGGCCAGAGACGTGTGCCATAACCGGCGGAGAGAATGATCGCGCGCATCGCCGGCTATCTTAATAATCAAACTAACATTTATGAAGCTTTGGATGAGGCGTCGCGCATGACGAGGTCAAACGTGCCGGGAGCAACTTTGCGAAATCGGGAATTGCGGTTGAGGGATACGGCGACGCTGATGGTCGGATTCTGACCCGTAAACTTGAAACCACCTTCA